>NZ_JAKMQK010000019.1:0-18527 GCF_025771545.1 Campylobacter sp. IFREMER_LSEM_CL908 | reverse complement strand
GATACTAGCTATACTTGTAAAAATAACAATAGTAGTTTGAATATAAGCTATTTTTAAAGCAGGAGCTTCAATAACTTCTATATTTTCGCCCGCACAAGTTGTATAACCATCAACATTAACACAAATACCAAATCTATTGTTACCATTTTGTGTGGTATAGCTGAAAATATTATAATCACCAGCTTTTTCATAAGCTTTAGCAACTGTTATAATATCTGGATTTTGCTTATCGCTAACTAATGATTTGTCAGTTGAGGCAAATACAGTATAAGCTTGGTCAAATACAAAGGTTCTTCCTGGTAGTTCGCTAAATTCGTTTTGTAGATCTTTTACCAAAACATCAATAGCTAGTATACCTATAAATTTACCATCTTTGATTAATGGCATAGAGTAGGTAAAACATGGTAAACCAGTTGTTGCATCAATATAAGATGCGGTAATGTATAAGCCATTTTTCTTTCTAGCTTCTATATAAAATTCTCTTGTAGTAGCATCGTAATTATCTGCTTTTCCGTAAATTCCATAATCTAAGCCTTTGCTATCGCTATCTGGATCACTTACTATTAACTCACCGCTTGGTTGAGCTATATAAACAGCTAAATAACTATTCATATCTCTAACTGTTTTTAGTAAATTACCTGTATTATCCATAAGTTTTTCTTGAGTGTTAAGTTCGCTATATGGAAGCTTTAAGATGGCTTGAGAAAGTTTTTCCAAAGAATGCACATTGAGCTTTTTGAAATCTCTCATTGATTTTTCTGCAGTTCTTACATAATTAGTTTCAGCTTTTACTACCTCATAATTTAAGGCTTTTTTTGTAAAAATAAAACTAACAACGCCAAGTATTATAAGACATACTATAGCTATAATGTTTGCTATTAATGAAATTTTTAATTTGATACTTTTCATTAATTAAACTCCTTTGATGTTATGGTGAATTTTAAATGAGTTTATTATATCATTAAAAATTAAAAAAGAAACAAATATTATTTAAACGATAAATTTTTATAAAGAGTATTTAAGAGCCCAAAACATGCCTTTGAAAGTATAGTGTAAGTCTCATCAAAGTTCCCACTATACCAAGGATCAGGCACTTCGTCATATCCTAATTCTAAGGCAAAAGAAGTGATTTTATGAATTTTATGTTTTGCATTTGGAAAATTTTTAACTATATCATTATAATTAGAATTATCCATTACGATAATTAAATCATTATCCTCGCACATTTTTAAATTTAGTTTTTTACTGCAAAATGGCTTAGAATTTATATTTTTGTTATCTAATAAAGCTTTAGTTTTATAATGCATATCCTCCCCATCGTGGTAACCTGAAGTACCTGCACTAGAAATAATAAATTCATTATTTAAATTTGCTTTTGTTAAAAGATCCTTCATAATAAATTCGGCCATGGGAGAACGACAAATATTACCTAAACAAACAAAAATAATTTTAGTCATATTTTTCCTTTTATTTTTGTGTAGTTTTTTCAAAATTATAGCAGTATTTCAAAATATTTTTAAAGATTAATTAAAACTAAGATATAATTTTTCATTAATGGGGAGCTTTTGCTGAGAGGAAGTATAACTTCGACCCTTGAGAAGTTTGGTAATGCAAACTTTGAATTCTTGCAAAAACTTTCCTTTTTTATAAAAAAAGGATAAAAATGATACAAGCAAAAACAAAAACTAAAATTCCTATCTTAACTATAGCAGGAAGTGATTGTAGTGGTGGAGCTGGCATACAAGCTGATTTAAAAACTTTTAGCGCTCATAATTTATTTGGTATGAGTGTAGTTTTAAGCGTTGTGGCTGAAAATACTGCAAGGGTGATTTCTTGTTTTGATATACCCACTAAGATAATAGATGAGCAAATGCTAGCAGTTTATGAAGACATAGAGCCAGCTGCTGTAAAAATTGGAATGCTAGGTTCAAAGGAAATCATAATTTGTGTAAAAGAAAATTTATTGCACTTTAAAGCTAAAAATGTAGTGATTGATCCTGTGATGTTTGCAAAAAATGGCTATGCTTTAATGCCTTTAGAAAATTGTCAGTTTTTTAAAGATGAAATTTTATCTTTAGCTGATGTACTTACTCCAAATATTCCCGAGGCTGAGTTTTTGTGTGATTTTAAAATACTTAATGAGGAGGATATGAAAAAAGCCGCTATAAAACTTCACAAAGAAGGTGCAAAAAGTGTTTTGATTAAAGGTGGACATAGTAAATATAACACCAATGATGTTTTTTATGATGGAAAGGAATTTAGTATTTTTAAAGCAGAAAAAATTAATACAAAAAATACACACGGCACAGGTTGTACATTAAGTTCAGCTATAGCTAGTAATCTTGCCTTAGGTAAAGAAAAACATGAAGCTATAAAACTTGCTAAAGATTATGTGTATGGAGCTATATTAAATTCTTTAGCACTTGGAAAAGGTTGTGGTCCGACTAATCATTTTTTTCAATATGACAAGGAGTAAAAATGATTATTAAAGCAGTAAGAGAAAAAAATCCTTTGATTCATCATATTACTAATTATGTTACAGCTAATGATTGTGCAAATGTAACTATAGCAATGGGAGCAAGTGCTGCTATGGCTGATTTTTATGAAGAGCAAGCTGATTTTGCTAGAATAAGTTCAGCCTTAGTATTAAACACAGGTACGATTAATCAGCTTATAGCAAATTCTATGTTAAAAGCAACTAAAGAATATACTTTATTAAATAAACCTATAATTTTTGATCCTGTTGCTTTGGGTGTGAGTAAGGCAAGAGATGGGATTAATTTTGAATTACTTAATCTAAAAGGTATTAGTATTGTTAAGGCAAATGCATCTGAAATGGCTAGTGTTATAGGTTTAGATGGTAAAGCAAGAGGGGTTGATAGTACTTTTGTAATCGATAATGAGTTTTTAGAAAAAGCTAAAGAATACTCTTATAAAACCAAGCGTGTTTTGGCTATAACTGGAAAAATTGATTATATTATAAATCAAGAGCATATTGCTAAAATTTATAATGGCTCAATTATGGCTACTAAGATAACTGGAGCAGGTTGTATGTGTGCTTCTTTGTGTGGAGTTTTTGCAGGAGTGTTAGAAGATAAATTTCAGGCTAGTTTATATGCTTTGCTTAGTTTTGGCATAGCTAGCGAAATCGCTCAAGAGCTTTCTAGTGGAAGTGGTAATTTTAGAGTGAATTTAATCGATGCTTTAAGTAATTTAAATGATGAAGAAATTAAAAAAAGAGCCAAATATGAAATCATTTAAAATTTATCTTGTCGCAAGCAAGGGTGAAAAAAGCGAAAGCGAGTTTTTAAATATTTTAGAAGCTTCTTTGAAAGCTAAGATTGATATTTTACAACTTAGAGAGAAAAATCTTAGTACTTTAGAATTTTATAATCTTGCTTTAAAAGTCAAAGCTTTGTGTGAAAAATACAACACACCTTTTGTTATAAATGATAGAATCGATATAGCCATGGCTGTGAATGCAAATGGAGTGCATATAGGACAAAAGGATATGCCTTTAAAAAAGGCAAGAGAACTTTTGGGTGAAGATAAAATCATAGGGCTTACGATCAATCATAAAAATGATCTTATTAATACTCAAGGTGCTACTTATCTTGGAGTGGGGGCTGTTTTTACTACGCCTAGCAAGCAAGATTGTGTTGTGCTTGGCATAGATGGATTAAAAGAAATTGCTAGTTTAGCTTCTTTACCTATTGTGGCTATAGGTGGGATAGATGAAGTTAATTTAAATTTGCTTAAAGATTGTAATATACAAGGTATAGCTGTGGTTAGAGCGATAATGCAAGCAAATGATCCTTATATAGCAACTTTAAATTTAAGATCAAATTTTGATAAAACTTTTATAGGAAAATAATGATTTATTTTATAGGGGATAAAGAATTTGATGGTGTTAAGACTATAAGATTAAATGAAATTAAATTTCTTGATTTTGAAGTTAATTTAAAGGAATTTGATTGTTTAATCATTAGCTCCAAGAATGCATTAAAAGCATTAATGTCAAGTAAAAACAAAATTGATTTTGATATTAAACTTTATGCTGTGGGAGAAAAAAGTGCTGATTTTGCAAAAGAGCTTGGCTTTAAAAATGTCAAATATCCTAGCAAGGCTTATGGTAAAAATTTAGCTAGTGAGTTTTTATCTGAGTTTAAAAATAAAAAATGTCTTTATTTAAGAGCGAAGAAAATTAGTTCAGGTCTTGATGAGTATTTGCTGAAAGAAAATATCCTTTTAAAACAATTAATCGTTTATGAAAATATAGCCATAGAGCCTAAAAAAGATGAGTTAAAAATACATCATCCAAGTGTTTTTATCTTTAGCGCTCCATCAAGCATGGAGCAATTTTTGAAATTTTTTGCATTAGAAAAAGAAGATAAAGTTGTAGTTATAGGTCAAAGTACAGCTTTAAAACTTCGTAATTTTAAAAATTTATATATATGTAAAGAACAAAATCTAAACTCTTGTTTAAAATTAGCTAAGAGTTTAGATTTTTAAAAGTTTTATATAATAAAAATGAGGCAATAAAAATCATACAAATATCACCTACTAAAGTGGCTAGCCAAACTCCATTTACTCCTAAAAATTGCGTTAGTATAAATAAAGATAAGAATGGAAAAATAAGACTTTGGGAAATAGAAATTCCTAAAGAAAGCAAGGGTTTATCAAGTGCTGTGAAAAATGAAGCGCAGAGTTTTCCAAACCAAGAAAATAAAAACGAAAAAGAAAAAAATATTAAAGCATTTTGTGCTATATGGATAAAATCTTGGTTGTTATCTTTATTAAAAATATCTACTATAAGAGTGTTGAAAAAATAAACAAACAAAAATGCCATTGTACTTACACCCCAAGAAGCAAAAAACATTCTTTTAAAAATAGCTTGAATTCTTGCAATATTTTTGTGTCCATAATTATAACTTAATGCAGGTTGCATAGCATCACACATGGCCAAAACTAGCATGAAAACAAAAGTACTAAGATATAAAATCACAGAAAATGCTGCAACAGCTGTACTTCCAGAAAGTTTAAGCAAGAAAGCATTAGCTAAGATGGTATAAAAAGAGCTAGAAATATTAGAAAAAAATTCAGATGAGCCATTATAAAGTATATTTTTTAGTATTTGCAGCTTGATTATTGGTTTTTTAAATTTTAAAGTTAAATCTTTAAAAATAAAAGGTAGTATCCCTAAAATGCTTCCTAAAAACATCCCTATACAAGTTGCTAAAGCTGCTGAAAAAAGCCCCCAATCAAAAACCACTATAAAAAGCCAATCAAGAAAAATATTACTCAAAGCAGTAATGATATTAACTATCATGCTATAAAAAGTTTTTCCACAAATCCTAAGATAATTATCCATGGCAAAAGCTAGCATAGTAAAGGGAGCAAAAATAGCAAAAATTTGCATATATTCAGTAGATAAGCTTTGAATATTCTCATCAGCTCCCATAAAAGCACTTAATGCTTTTGCTAAGAAAAATCCTAAAATTCCCATTAAACAAGAAATTGCAAAAATAAGAACTATACAAAAAGAAAAAATAGCTCTTGCTTTTTCAATTTTTCCTTTACCTAGATTAATTGCTATTTGCACTGATGAACCTATGGCTATCATATCAGCTAGAGCAAAACTTATCATGATAAAAGGCATCATTAAATTCATAGCAGCAAGCGCATTTGAACCTAAATATCTTCCAACAAAAATTCCATCAATAATCACATAAAGATAAATAAAAGCTATACTCGCCATGTTTGGCAAAGCACATTTTATAAATAGTTTGGTAGGATTTAATGTAGTGTAAAAATTATGTATTGACATAGCTTTCCTTATTAAAAATTATTTTATTTAAAATTTTATAGATAAAATAAATTTAATAAAGAGATTCTATACCTTCTATAATATCTTTAAAATATGGATCGACAATGATAATGAAAAAATCTTTGAAAAACATTTATATCACCCAAATTTTAAAAATACAATAAATATTTGGCATTATATTTAAGCTGTAATTATAAATTTCTTAATGTAAATTTTAATTTTTTTTAGACGATTTTTATAAACCCACAAAAAAGGAGCAAGGATGCAAATAAATTCGTATTCACGCGTGGCAGTAGAGTCGCAAGTTAGCAATAGGAAGGCTAATTTGAATACAAAACTTGAAGATGCCAATACTAAAAGTGCTAATAGCACAAAAGATATAGATAAGGATAAGCTTAGTAAGCTTGCTAGTATGGGAGGAAAAGGCATAACCGAGCTTTATGCTATGAATTTTATGCAGCAAGTATTTAGCATGAGTTCATCCAATGGTCTATCTCAGGCAGGGATTTTTCAAGGAGCTCAATCTAAGGATTCTTTAACAGCTATTTTATCAAATGTAGATTTTAAAGCTATAGGATATGAAGGTAAAGATATACTTAGTTTAAATGCTGATGAAGCAAAAGAGCTTATTGGGGAAGATGGATATTTTGGTGTAGCAAAAACATCTCAAAGATTGGCTGATTTTGTTATTAATGGGGCTGGTGAAGACATGGAAAAACTTCAAAAAGGTTTAGAGGGTCTAAAAGCAGGATTTGCACAAGCGGAAAAAATGTGGGGTGGCAAACTTCCTGATATCAGCTATGAAACAATTGATAAAGCTATTGAAACAGTAACTCAAAAAATTAACGAAATGGGTGGAAATTCTTTAGATATCAATGCATAAATTTATATCCCTAGTGTATAAACTAGGGATTTAGTCTATTTTTAAAACACTTAAAAATGCTTCTTGAGGTAAATGTACCTTACCAATAGCTTTCATTCTTTTTTTACCTTCTTTTTGTTTTTCAAGAAGTTTCCTTTTTCTAGTAATATCCCCACCATAACATTTTGCGGTTACATTTTTACCCATGGATTTTACATTTTCTCTTGCAATAATTTTATTTCCTATGCTTGCTTGGATAGCAACTTCAAAAAGCTGTCTTGGGATGATTTCTTTCATCGCTTTTACAAGCTCTCTGCCCTTGCTTAGTGCTTTTTCATTTGGCACTATGATGCTTAGTGCATCGACATTTTCACCAGCTACTTTAATATCAAGTTTTACAAGATCTCCCACTCTAAATTCAATAGGCTCATAATCAAAACTAGCATAGCCTTTGGTAAGTGATTTAAGTTTATCGTAAAAGTCCATAACGATTTCGTTTAAAGGTATATCATACTCAAGTAAAACGCGCTCAGGAGTGATGTAATCCATCTTAACTTGCATACCGCGTTTGCGATTTAAAAGAGTGATTAAATTCCCTAGGTATTCGCTTGGAGTTATGATAGTTGCTTTTACATAAGGTTCTTTTATATGATCGATTTTATTTACCGGAGGTAGTTCGCTTGGATTTTGAATTTTTAAAACTTCTCCATCGGTTTGATAAATTTCATAAGTAACAGTTGGAGCAGTAGCAATTAAATCAAGGTTAAACTCACGCTCAAGTCTTTCTTTAATAACCTCCATATGCAAAAGACCTAAAAAACCAACTCTAAAGCCAAATCCTAAAGCTAATGAAGTTTCAGGTTCATAAGTAATAGAACTATCATTAAGTTTTAATTTATCTAAAGCATCTCTTAAATCTTCAAATTTATCCGTTTCTATAGGATATAATCCTGCAAAAACAAAAGCTTTGGCTTTTTCAAAACCACCAATGGCTTCTTTTGCTTTATTTTTAGTTAGTGTTATGGTGTCACCTACTTGAACATCGGCGACATTTTTAAGTCCAAGCACGATAACACCCACTTCACCTGATTCTAATTTTTTAGTTTTTATAGGGCTTAATGGATGAGGATAGAAAAGATCTTGCACGAGATGTTTTTTATCTGTACTCATAACTAAAACTTCATCATTTTTAGCAATATTTCCCTCATAAATTCTAACTAAAGCCAAAGCTCCAAGATAATTATCAAACCAAGAATCATAAATTAAAGCTTTAGTAGGTGCTTCATCATCAGTTTTTGGCGCAGGAATTTTTGTGATGATAGTTTCTATGAGTTCTTTTATACCCACACCTGTTTTTGCGCTAACACAAATTGCATTAGAGCAATCAATTCCTATAATATGCTCTATTTCGTGTTTAACCTTTTCAATATCAGCCGAAGGAAGATCAATTTTATTAATCACTGGTATGATTTCAAGATCATTTTCTAAGGCTATATAAACATTGGCTATAGTTTGAGCCTCTACTCCTTGAGAAGCATCAACAACAAGTAAAGCTCCTTCGCAACTTGCCAAAGAACGACTTACTTCATAGGAAAAATCAACATGGCCCGGAGTGTCTATTAAATTTAATACATATTCTTCATTGTTGAATTTATAATTTAAACGCACAGATTGAGCTTTTATAGTTATACCACGCTCTTTTTCTATATCCATAGTATCCATTACTTGGGCGCTCATTTGTCTATCGCTAATAGCTCCGCATTCGCTGATAATTCTATCAGCTAATGTGCTTTTACCATGATCAATATGAGCTATAATAGAGAAATTTCTAATATTTTTCATCAAAAAACCTTAAGATTGTCTCATTTTTCTTTTTGCTAGACCTATTTGCTCATAAGCATCAATTTCTTTTTTCAAAGCTTTATATCTTTTTTTTAGCTCATTGTTTAAAAATGAAATGTTTTTAGGAGTAGCATTAGCATTGGCTGAAATAGCACTAATGAAATCAAGTTTTCTTTTAGTGGCGCTGTCTTTTGGATTAGATCCTAGTTTTTGTGAATTTAAAAATTGCAAAATTAAAGCTTGAATTTCTTGAGAGTTGCTTGCATTATTTGCTTTAGATATAAAATCTTCTATATTACTTATTTTTGGAGTTTTAGCTGGATTTGATTTGCTTGGTTGTTTTTCTTTGTGCATGAAAAATAATACCAAAAGAATTCCAAGTATGATAATTATCACTAAAGCTATAACTAAAAAAATAAAAAGAGAATTATTCATTTAAAACTTTCCTATAATTTTGTTGCATAAGATCTTTTAAAATAACTTGCTAAGCTTAATGCTACCATAAATAAAAATCCCCAATACACATAATCAGGAATTTTTACTGAATCTCCTGCTGCATAAGAATGCATACCAGTTAAAAAGTAATTTACACCAAAATAAGTCATGATAATTACCCAATATGCAAACATGGAGCAAACTGCAAAAATGTATTGATTTGCCCATTTTGGTACCATTCTAATGTGCAAAATGGCTGCATAAACTAAAATACTAATTAAAGCCCAAGTTTCTTTAGAGTCCCAACTCCAATATCTTCCCCAGCTTTCATTTGCCCATATAGCACCTAAGAAATTTCCAACTGTAAGTAAGCAAAGTCCTAAAATCATAGCCATTTCGTTGATTCTTGTTGCTTCTGTAATATTTCTTAAAATGTTTTCATTATGTTTGCCATTGATTTTTAACATACATAATAAAATAAGTACAAATATACCTAATAATGCACATAATCCTAAAAATCCATAACTAGCAGTAATAACCGAAACATGTATTGTTAGCCAATAAGATTGCAACACAGGAACTAAATTGGTAATTTGCGGATCCATTTGGCTAAGATGAGCTACACCTAAAGTAACTCCTGCTAAAATAGAGGTTAAAGAAAGTGCAATAGGGCTTTTTCTTGAAAAGAAAATTCCAGATAATGATAAAGCCCAAGCTATATAAACCATGCTCTCATATGCATTACTCCATGGAGCGCGACCTGCTATATACCAACGCAAAGCCAAACCTAGAGTATGGATGAAAAATGCCACAATGTTAAACACATAAACACATTTAAATATAAAATCAATGCGAATTTTTGGCAGAAGCATTTTAACAAAAACTATAATCAAAAGTAAAAATCCAGCGCATAAATAAAGCGGAGCAAGATTTACAAAAATTTGACTTTTGTTGAAAAAGATTTCTGTATTAATTTTTTTAGCACTTGGCATAACTTCATGCCCGTATTTTTCTTGGTAATTTTTGATAATATTTAAATTTTTAGTTGCTTCATCCCAGTTGTTATGTACAATAGAATTACTAACTGCATTGAAATAATTTTCTAAAATGCTTCTTACTTCTTTACCTTCTTCGCCTTTTAATCCTATATATGCTTCGCGTGGTGCCACCCATTGATTATTGGTGCTATTTTGTAGTGGAATAAATTTAAAAATATCTCCTGAAAAAATTAAATTTACAATATTTACTCTTTCATCAAGCTTGATTATTTCTTTATCAAAAACACTTCTACGATTTGGATTTTTTCTATTAGCATTTTCTACATATTTTTGTAGTTTATAAGCATCTGTAGTGAAAAAATCTTTAAAACTAGTATAAGCTCTAGGTTCAATACCTAAAATTTTAGAAATTTCTTCATTAACCAAGCGACTTGTTGGCATAAATATAATATCTTTATCATACCATGCACTGCCATCAAAAATCATTGATATGATAGTTGCTTCGGCACTTTGGCCTTGAAAGGTTGTGTTTTTGTATATTTTTTCTAAAACTTCCATAGCTAAAGTATTAAAAGGAACCATTCTACCATCAGGTTTTTGCACTACCAAAGAAGCAAGTTCTTTAGCATGTGTTTCATCTACCTTGATGGGTTCATTTGCATAAGTATTTTGGCTTGCAAAAAAAACTAATATAAATGTCAATATCGCACTTGTTTTTTTCAAGGTGTCTTGATTGATTAATTTAGCTAAAGTCCTAAATCTTGAATGAGGATTTAAAATATTTAAAAACATTCCTAATGTAAGTAAAAAATATCCAATATATGTAGGAATTTTACCCGGATCTTTATTAACTGAAAGTATGGTGCCAAGCTCATCTTGATCATAAGAACTTTGGTAAAATCTATAACCTTGATAATCTAAAACATTATTCATAAAAATCTTATATTCTAATTTTTGTTCGGCATTATCAATTTCCACATAACTTGCATAAGACATAGGCGACATCGAACCAGGATAGCGTTCTAGTTCAAAGTCTTTTAAGTACATTTCAAATGGCATTTCTATTCCTTTAGGACCCCATCTTAAAAAGAAAGGTTGACCTGCTACATCAATACGGATAGGCGAGTTGTATTCTACTAGGAAAACTTCTTTAGATTCTCCTTTATAGCTTAATTTTAATTTTAAAGCATTAATAGCATTTTCTGAAAGTTGAGTTGGTATATATTTAGTGCTTTGTGCAAAGTCTTTGAAATTATTTAATAAAGAATTATTCCAGTATTTTGCCTCACCAAATAAAGAAATCAAAGCATTGCGTCCTAGCTCTATCCAACTATTTTTAAACCAAGTAAAAAAGCTTTCATCTTGAGCTTGATTAATACCTTCTAAGGTTTTTTTACCATGTAAAGAAGCAAATTTTACCACTAAATTAATATCATTAAAAGAATATAATCTTAAATCTTTAGCTTGTGCTTTTTGATTTGCTTTTAAAATGTTTTCTTTACCATCACTCATTGACATGTATTTTAAATCAAAATCAGCACTAAGCTTTAGATCTTTATCAATTTTTATATAAGGACTTGGAGTAGATTCGTTTAAAAATGCTATATTGACACCATTGATATTTTTTATATCCCCTGCTTGAAAAAGCAATTCTTTAGATTCGTTATTTTGTGAAAGCATTAAAGATAAAAGAGGAGCAGAGTTGTTATCATCGATATAAATTTCTTTTGCATCTAAAATCAAATTTTCATATGAAATTTGAGCCTTTTCATCGGGTAGTATTAAATCAAATGAAAAATCATTTACAAAAGGTAAAGTGGCAATATATTCAGATTTTGCAGCACTATATACTTTATCATCTTTTAAGGTTGCTATGTAGATATAACTTTTTGAGGTTTCAATGATATTATTTTTTTCGTTTTCTCTAATGTGTAAATTTCCTTCAAATCCCATATATCTAGTCATAGCCGAGCCTAGTAATATAAATAAAAATGAGATATGAAAGATTAAAAGCGGTATTTTTCTTTTGTTAAACATTTTATATTTAAAAAGAGCTGTTAAAAGATTGATTCCTAATATGAGCTGTATAAAGCCAAACCAAGATGTTCCATATATCATGGCCCATGCTGTTGGAGTATTGTAAGCACTTTCTATAAAAGTGGCTAGAGCGCAAAATAGGGCAAAAATTAAAAATAAAAAAATAGAAATTTTTATATCCCCAAAAGCTAAAAGTTGTCTTCTCATGATTTAAGCTCCAAGGTATTTTTTTCTAATCTCATCATTACCGATAAGATCTTTTGCAGGTGCATGCATAGCGATTTTACCATTTTCTAGAACATAAGCATAATCGCTGATTTTTAAAGCTGAAAATGCATTTTGTTCCACCAATAAAATAGTAATACCTTCTTCTTTTAATTTGACTATAATATCAAAAACCTCTCCAACTATTTTTGGAGCAAGTCCTAGCGAAGGTTCATCTAGCATTAAAAGTTTTGGCTCACTCATAAGAGCTCTTGAAATAGCTAGCATTTGAGCTTCCCCGCCACTTAGGGTTCCTGCAAGGGCATTTTTTTTATCTTTTAATCTTGGGAAAAGTCTATACATTTGATTTTTCAAATGTTCATAGTTTTCTGCATTATTAAAAGCACCAATTTTTAAATTTTCTTCTATAGTGAGATTTATAAAAACTCTTCTTCCTTCAGGTACCAATGCTATACCTTTTTGTACTAAAGTATGAGGTAAATGTCTTTGAGTGTCATAACCTAAAAAACTTACTTCACCAGTTTTTTTAACACAATTTAGCATTGCATTAAGTGTTGATGTTTTTCCTGCACCATTTGAGCCTATCAAGCTAACTATACTTCCTGTTTTTATGGTGAAATCTATACCTTTAACAGCTTCTATTAAGCCATAATAAACATGTAAATCTTTAACTACTAGCATTAAAATCTCCCAAATATGCACTAATTACTTCAGGATTTTGAACAGCATCGCTTGGCTTTCCTTCAAAAATAGTCTTACCATAATCAAGCACCATAACCCTATCGCAAAGCTTATTTACAAATTTCATATCATGCTCAATAAGCAAAACGCTGATTTTTTTATTATTTCTTATATCAAAAATCAATTCAGCTAAATCATCGCTTTCTGTTGAATTCATACCTGCTGCTGGTTCATCTAGCAATAAAAGTTTAGGGTTTGTTGCTAAAGCTCTTGCTATTTCAACTTTTCTTTGTTGTCCATAACTTAAACTAGTGGCCCTTTCATCAGCCAAATGAGCAATATTGAGTTGTTCTAAAATTTCATAAGCTGCTTTTTTTGCATTTTTTTCTGCTTTGGAGAATCTTCCCAAATGCAAAAAAGCTTCAAAAATATTATATTTAATACTCTTATCAAAACCAATTAATACATTTTCTAAAACACTCATGCTAGAAAAAAGTCTAATATTTTGAAAAGTTCTTGCTATGCCTAGATGAACTATTTTGTGCGGCTTTAAATGGTCAATCTTTTTTCCTAGAAAAAATACTTCTCCGCTGCTTGGTTTATAATTTCCTGTAATAATATTAAATAGTGTCGTTTTTCCTGCACCATTTGGACCTATAAGTCCAAAAATTTCGCTTTCTTTTATAGTAAAAGAAGTATTTACTATAGCACTAACTCCACCAAAATTTTTATGGATTTTTTTAAGCTCTAAAATCATTTTTTATTCCTTTTAGAAAACTTAAATAAAATATCTGTTAATTCTTTATCACCCATTATTCCTCTTCTTGCAAAAAGCATTACTAAAATCAATATAACAGAAAACACAACCATTCTAAGACCAGGCATGGCAGGAGTTTCATAACCAAAAATATTCATACTCTCATCTAAAAATCTTAAATACTCACTTCCGCCTATTACTAAAATAGCTCCTATGATAGCACCAGTAGTTGAACCTAAGCCGCCTAAAACAATGATGATTAAAAGCTGAAAAGTAAATAAAAAGTCAAATTGTTCAGGTGAAACTGAAGCTAGTGCGCAAGCTAATAAGCCTCCTCCAACACCCTCTAAAAATGCTGAAGTGCTAAAGGCTAAGGTTTTAATATTAAAAGTGTTAATACCCATTGCTAATGCTGCATCTTCATCATCTCTTACAGCTTTCATGGCTCTACCAAATTTTGAACTAACAATATTTAAGATGATAATAACAGAAAATATAGCAATCCCACCACTCCAGTATAAGGTAGTATGTTTAGGAATATCGTTTAAGCCCAAAGAGCCATTTGTAACAGAAGCAAAGTTAATTGCCATAAGCTTGATAATAATTCCAAAGCCTAGTGTTACAATAGCTAAATAATCTCCTCTAACTCTAAATACTGCAAAGGCTAAAACTAAAGATAAAAGCATAGCACAAACCCCAGCAGCAAGTAAAGCTACAATAAAGCTTGGCGAATGAATCATCAAAATAAAACTACTTGGATCCTCTAAAGAAAACTGATCGATTTTGCTTTCACTTGTAAGTAAAACTAAGGCTGCAACATAAGCTCCTATAGCTACAAAACCATTTGGCTCTAATGAAAATTGTCCTGTAACTCCATTGATAAGATTATAACTTACCGCTAAGATTACAAAAATAGCAATATTGCTTAAAATTCCTATTTTATAATCGTTAAAAAAATAAGGAGATATAAAAAGAAAAGCAAGTGCTATAATAAAGAAACTTAAATGTGTAATTTTTCTTGCAATCATTTTAAAACCTACTTTTTTCAAAATTAATACCCAAAATTCCAGTTGGTTTAAAAAGTAAAATTAATACCAAAAAGATAAATGCAAATGCATCTTTAAAACCAGAAAGATCAGGGAAAATAGCAACAACAACAACTTCTGTAAAACCTATAATCAAACCACCTAAAACTGCTCCGGCAACAGAACCAATACCACCTAAAACAGCAGCGCCAAAGGCCTTAAGTCCTATAAGAGTTCCCATACTAGGTTCAACAGAAGGATAACTAACAGCCCAAAAAATACCACCAATAGCAGCTAAAGCTGAACCTAGTGCAAATACAATAGCGATAATACGATTTGCATCAATTCCCATTAAATTTACAGTATGAATATCAAAAGCTAAAGCCCTAATAGCAATGCCATATTTGCTTTTATAAAGTATGAATAAAACCACTAATAATATAAAAAATGTCAAAATAGGCACTAAAATACTATTAACACTAATGCTGATATTATTAAAATTAATCACTGTTTCAAGATAACTTGGCACAGGAAAATACTTTGGTGTTGAGCCAAATAAAACATTAAATACATTTTGTATTAAAAAACTTATACCTATAGCTGTGATAAGTAAAGAAATTCTAGGTGCTTTTCTTAGAGGTTTATAAGCTACCCTATCAATAGCTATACCTAAGGCCGCTGCAAATAACATAGCTAAAGAAAGAGCACCTAAGAAAGGTACATTCATACTTGTAACACAAAATAAAGCTGAATATGCACCCACCATCATAATATCACCATGTGCGAAATTAATCAGTCTTAAAACACCATAAACCATTGTATAGCCTATGGCGATAAGTGCATACATACTGCCTAAACTAAATCCATTTATAATTTGCTGTAAAATTAAAGAACTATCCATTGAACCTCTTAAAATTTTTATTTATGGTAGAATCGAGTCTTTATAAACTTGTTTTTGATTCTCTATTGATTTTATAACAATTGAGCGCGTGGCATTACCTGTTTTGTCTATACTAATCACCCCGCTAACACCTTCAAATTTAGAAGTAGCATGAATGTTGTTGTTGATACATTCACTATTGAAATCATTAACGCATTTTTGCATAGCTTCAAAGATTACAAAATATGCATCTGCACCCATAGCTGTAAAATTTGGAACTTCTTTGCTTTGTTTTTCTTTTTCATAGGCTAATATAAAGTCTTTTGAAAGCTGTGTTGGAGGGTTATTATAATCAAAACTATCTGTAAATAAATATCCTTCTGCTGCATCTTGAGCTAGATTGATAAAAGTTTCATCGGCAACTCCATCTGCTGAACCCATAGGAATATTAACACCCATTGCTTTTGCTTGACGTGCGAACAAGGAAGCCTCAGTGTAATATACTGGAAGATAAATAAAATCAGGTTTTAAATTTTTAACTTGAGAAAGTATAGCTTTAAAGTCTTTATCGCCTGCTGTAATTCTAAATTTATCTAAAATTTTTCCACCTTGTTTGTTAAATTCTTTTTCAAAGGCCCTAGTTAAACCTAAAGAATAATCTGCACTTTGATCGCTAATTATCACAGCTTTAGTGTAATTTAACTTATTTTTTACATAATTAGCCAAAGATGAGCCTTGAAAGCTATCCATAAAACAAACTCTACTGGCATATAATTTTTTATTTAAAATTTTATCAGCAGTAGCAGCAGGAGCAACCACTGGTATCTTTTTTTCCTCGCCAATTCTTATCACTTGTAAAGTATTAGCTGTTAGCATTTCTCCAATAAGTGCATAAGCTTTATTTTGCGAAATTAATCTTGTGCTAGCATTTGCGCTTTCTATTTTATCACCTTTTGTATCTACTACAACAAGATTTACCTTATCACCATTACTTAAAGTATTTTTCATAGAATTTGCAATTTTCACTCCATCTAAAGCACTTTGACCATAAGCTGCAGTAGATCCTGTTAGAGGTAAAACTACGCCAATGTTAATTTCTTTTGCCTGTATGATATTACAAGCTATGATAGACAATATAGCTATACTAATTTTTTTCATAGTTTAACCTTTCAAGGATTAATAATAGTTTTATAAACTTGTTTTTGTTCTTGTATTTCTTTTATAACTACAGAACGACTTGCATTGCCACTAGCATCTATGCTTATAACTCCACCTACGCCTTCAAAATTATTAGTAGAATGAATTTTTTCATTAATGCATTGTGCGTTAAGATTATTGGCACATTCATTCATTGCATTTACCATTACATAATAAGCATCAGCTCCCATAGCAGAAAATGCTGGAAGCTCTTTGGTGCCATGATCTTTTTCATAAGCATTGATGAAATTTTTAGACAAAGTTGTTGGTGGATTGTTATAGTCAAAACTATCGGTAAAGATTACTCCATTTACAGCATCACCCCCAAGTTCAATAAATGTTTTATTATTTACCCCATCACCTGCACTTAAAAGTTTATTAAAACCAACTGCTTTTGCTTGTCTTGCTATTAAAGCTGCTTCTGGATGGTAAATTGGCATATAAACAAAGTCAGGATTGATACTTTTAAGTTGTGAAACAATAGCTTTAAAGTCTTTATCGCCCGATGAGATAGTTAATTTTTTAAGTATTTTTCCGCCATTTTGTTTAAATTCTTTTTCAAAGGCTCTTGCTAAGCCTAGTGAATACACATTGCTTTGATCAACTATTACAACTACAGTTTTTAAATTTAAATCTTTATATGCATAGTTTGCAAATTTATCTCCTTGGAAGCTATCCATAAAACAAACTCTACTAGCGTAGCTTTTTTTATCCAAAAGTTTATCGCCTGAAGCAACAGGAGCTATTACTGGAATTTTTCTTTCTTCGGCTATAGATAAAACTTGCATAGTATTTGGTGTAACAGCTTCACCTATAAGTCCTAAAACTTTATCTTGAGAGATAAGTCTAGTGGTGGCATTTGCTGCTTCTATTTTATCACCTTTTGTATCTATGGCTATGATTTTAACATTATCTCCGTTTTTTAAATTTGGATTTAATGTATTAGCTAGTTTGATACCTTCATACACATCATTACCATAAGCCGCTAAAGCGCCAGTAAGTGGTAAAATAACTCCTATTTTTACTTCCGCAGCATAAATTGAACTAGCACAAAGCAAGCTAGCTAGCAGTAGATTTTTTCTCATGAAAACTCCTTTTTTTATTTTAAAAATGTATTATGTTTTGTTTTTGGTGCAGGTTCTTCTTCTAAAAGATCTTTTTGATTAAGCTCGATAGAAAAATTTTGCCCCTTTAAGTAAGCTATAATGTGATCCATATCACTTCCGCTTAATTTTTTGGCGTATATGCTCATTTGAATGTTATCGCTTGATTGATCTTCAAAATATCCATTAGCATAGTCTTTTAAGGCACCTTTGATTTCTTCTGGACTTAAGTCCTTAATAGCTTTTTTGCCATAAGAATTTTTTTCTCCATTTTCTCCGTGACAGGTGTTACATTTGTTTTTAAAGTATATTTCTTTAGCTTTTTTTAAATCATAGCTAATATTATCATTAAAAGTATAAGTAAATAAAGACTTTACATTAAAAGCCATTAAAGAATTTATAAAAAAAATACTAATTATAAATGAGCGTAACATAATATGCCTTTTTTAAATATAAATAAAGCTCGATTATATCTAAAAAAAATAAACAATTTTATCTCAATCTCGCTTTTTTAAAAAATTCCAAAACTTTAAGTCATTTTGCTAAAGCTTATAGGGGTAAAATACTAAGAGTGTTAGCAAGTAAAAATATACATAATAAAGAAGCTTTGCTTGAAAATCTACCTAATGATTTAAAAATAAAAGAAATTAAAATACAG
>NZ_JAKMQK010000018.1:0-26988 GCF_025771545.1 Campylobacter sp. IFREMER_LSEM_CL908 | reverse complement strand
TAGCCATAAAACTTTTTTTATCAATAGCTTCATTTAATTTATATACGGTAAAATCTTTCAGATTTGTATTTAATTTAATTAAATAGCCAGTTTTTTCAAATACATACAAAGAATCATTATATAATGTGCTTTTGGAAAATAAAGCAAATTGAAATTTTATTTCATTAATTTTTCTAAGATTATAATCATTTTTGATAACTCTTCCATCTTTTGTTAATATAAAAATTTCTTTATCATTAATATTTACCTCTTTAATGTTTTCGTTTAGGTATAAAGTTCTATTTGGTGTTACAACGATGATTTTTTGTGCTGTTGCGGCAACCATTGTATCGTTTTTAACATGAAGATAGATGATATTATTAAAAAATTCTTCACTACTTACTAAAATTTCTTTACTAACTTTTAGTGTACTTTTGTTAAGTATGGCTAATTTTCCATTAAGCATAGGGTATATGATAATGGTATTTAAAAAATAAGGATTAGCATAGCGACTATCTTGAGCATAAGCAGTGCCTAAATTTTGTAGCATTCTTATACCAAGATTTTTATTAGCATACACTAAAGTATTACTTGCTAAAATCAAAGCTATATCATCCCCATCTACATTAGCACTTACTACACTTTCGTTAAATTTATGAGAAAATAATTCTTCACCTTGTAAATTTAAAATTTTAAAATTCCCATCATTATCAGCTATAAGAATTTCTTCTTGACGGATATTTAAAATATTATAGTTTTTATCTATTTTTAAAGCAGTAATATTTCCTTTATTGTCTATGAAAGTATTATTGTTTAACTGAGCAATGTTGTTGTTAAAATTAACTATTTTTCCATTAATATTTTTAGAATTATAAGGAAGTTGTTCTAGTTGTGTTGGTTGATAGTATTCCCTTTTAGTGCCACAAGCACTAAAAAATATTAAAGTAATAATAAATAAATAAAAATGCTTCATTTTATTCCTTGATAGTGTTTTAAGCTTGTGATGATTTGCCATAAAGGAGAATTTATAGGTATTTTATTAAATTCAACATCTGCGTTTTTAAAATCATTTTGTTTTAAAAATTCAAAACCTATTAATAGAGTATTATAATCTTTTAGAAAATCTGATTTTTGATTATTTTGGGCAAGCACTATTTGTTTTAACAAAGGATCTATATTAAGACTCAAGGTTTGATTAAGATCTTGATTATTTTGACCCATAATATATATGGTGTATAAATTTGCATTTTTTTGCTTTAATTCCTCAATTAATTTTTGATCTGAAGGATTTTTTAATAGATTATTAAAAATGATATTACTTTCTTGGATATTTTTTTCTTGTTTTATATTATAAATATAACTTCCACTAAAATAAAGAACTAAAAGAGCAATAAGAGCAATAAAATAATATTTGTATTTTCTTATAAAGCGTTCTGATTTGATAAAATTTTCCATCATTTGCTCTTGAGAGCTTAATTCTTCTTTTACTGCTTTCAAATTTTCTTTTAAAGCCATATTTTTCCTTTATTAATATAAAAAATGTTATTTTGTAATTTTAAAGTCTATAATTGTAACATATAAAAATGAAAAAATAAATTATTTTATGTTATAATTTTCAATCTAAACCAAAGAGTTTTATAAAATTAAAATTAAGGTAAATGATGCAAATTGATGATAAATTATTAACTAAACTTGAAAAGCTAAGTGCTCTAAAAATAGCAGATGAAAAAAGACAAGAACTAGAAGAGCAATTAAGCCAAATTGTTAATTTTGTGGAAAAATTAGATGAATTAAAACTTGATGATATAGAAGCCATGACTAGCACAACAAATGGTGGAACCTTATTGAGAAATGATGAGAGTAAAAAATCTGATGTGATAGATACGATAAGCAAGCATGCTCCAAATTCTCAAGATGGATTTTTTATAGTCCCTAAAATAATTGAATAAAATATTTGGAGTTTAGCGTAGATGGAAAATTTTTCGTGGTTTGATGTTTTTGTTTTAGGTTTGACTGTAATTTTAGGCTTAAAAGGCTTGGTGAGTGGCTTATTTAAAGAAATTTTTGGTTTATTGGGTATAGTTGGTGGGGTTTTACTTGCTTCAAGATATGCTAAAGAGGTAGCAGAGATTATCAATAATAATTTTTATGCAATTGAAAATGAAAATCTTGCTATTTTTGCAGGTTTTTTAGTTTTGTTAATCGTGATATGGATAGCATGTGTGGCCTTGGGAAATATATTATCAAAAATGTTTAGCATGAGTGGTCTTGGTTTTATAGATCGTATAGGTGGATTTTTATTTGGAAGTGCTAAAATATTTTTAATTTTTGCAATTTTAGTTGCTTGTATTAATAATATAGAATTTTTAAATTCAAGTTTAGAAAAATATGCAAACAATAGTCATACTTTAAATTTACTTAGAAAAACAGGTGAATTTATAATGAATACTGATTTTACTCAAAATAGTTTAGAAAAAATAGAAGAAAGAATTAAAGATTCTAATATAAGTCTAAATTCGGAGGTAAATAATGCAAATTGAAAATATAGAATATGATGTTTTACTTGAGCGCTTTAAGAAGACACTTAAGGATAATGGCTTAAAATATACCAAACAAAGAGAAGTGCTTTTGAAAACTTTATATAATAGTGATATGCATTATACCCCAGAAAGTTTGTATGTGGAAATCAAGCAAAAAAATCCTGAATTAAATGTAGGTATTGCTACAGTTTATAGAACTTTAAATTTATTAGAAGAATCGGGCATGGCTACTTCTATATCTTTTGGAGCTTCAGGGAAGAAATTTGAACTTGCAAATAAACCCCATCATGATCATTTAATTTGTAAAAGTTGTGGAGAAATAGTTGAATTTGAAAATTCTATTATCGAACAGCAACAAATGTTAATAGCAAAAGAATATAATTTTAAATTAACAGGGCATTTAATGCAACTTTATGGGTTATGTCCGCAATGTAGTAAAAAATAAAGGTAAAATTAATGTTTGATAATATTTTAGAACAACAAAAAATTCAAAAAGCGCAAGAATTAAAAAAGCTAGGAATTAATCCATATCCACATTTTTTGAAAAAAGAAATGAGTATAGTTGAATATAAAAATAAATTTGCATACATTAAAGATACGGAAAATCAGCGTGATGAAAAAGTATATGGAGTGTTAGCAGGAAGATTAAAACTTCTTAGAATAGCTGGTAAATCGGTATTTGCCAATATAGAAGATGAGCAAGATAATATTCAAATTTATTTTAATCAAAATATTTTAAGAGAAGAATACTTTGCTATTTTAAAAAAATATCTTGAAGTAGGGGATATTGTTTTGGTTAAAGGTTTTCCTTTTATGACTAAAACAGGAGAATTTAGTCTTCATGTTGAGCAAATTCAAATAGCTACAAAAGCCATAGTGCCTTTACCGGAAAAATATCATGGGCTTACTGACATTGAGCAAAGATATAGAAAAAGATACCTTGATATGATCATGAATAGTGAAGTAAGAAAAGATTTTATTTTGCGTTCTAAAATTGTTTCTTATATTAGATCTTTTTTTGATAATAAAGGATTTTTGGAAGTTGAAACACCAATGATGCATCCTATTGCAGGAGGAGCAAATGCAAAGCCTTTTGTGACTTATCACAATGCTTTGGGCGTGGAAAGATTTTTAAGAATAGCTCCAGAATTATATCTAAAGCGTTTGATTGTAGGTGGTTTTGAGGCAGTTTATGAGATTAATAGATGTTTTAGAAATGAAGGGATGGATTTAACGCACAATCCTGAATTTACTACAATTGAGTTTTATTGGGCTTATCATAATTATCATGATTTGATGGATTTAACAGAAGAGCTTTTTGCTATGCTTTTGGATAAATTAAATTTAGGTAAAAAGCTCGAATTTGATGAAAAAATAATTGATTTTTCTAAGCCATTTGAAAGAATTACTTATAAAGATGCGTTAAAAAAATATGGTGGTTTAGATGATGAGCTTATTGATAATAAAGAATTAATCTTAGAAAAGCTAAAAAAAGATGGCTTTGAAGCCAATGAAAAATTAGAATTAGGTCATTTGCAAGCTGAACTTTTTGATAATTATGTTGAAGATAAGTTGATTAATCCCACTTTTGTAATAGATTTTCCTATTTCTATAAGTCCTTTGTCTAGAAGGAGTGACAAGGATAAGGATATTGCTGAAAGATTTGAATTGTTTATCGCGGGTAGAGAGATAGCTAATGGATTTAATGAGCTTAATGATCCGCTAGATCAATATGAAAGATTCTTAAAGCAAATTGAAGCTAAAAATGCAGGTGATGAGGAAGCATGTGAAATGGATGAAGATTTTGTTAATGCATTGGGCTATGCTATGGCACCAACTGCAGGTCAAGGCATAGGAATAGATAGGCTAGTTATGCTTTTAATCAATAAAAAATCAATTCGCGATGTAGTGCTTTTCCCAGCTATGAGGCCACTTAAAAATGAGGTAAAAGGAGAGTAAATGTTGGAAAATTTTGATAAAGAAATTTTTGATTTAACCCAAAAGGAGCTAGCAAGACAATGTGATGGTCTTGAAATGATAGCAAGTGAGAATTTCACTATACCAGAAGTAATGGAAGTAATGGGGAGTATTTTAACAAATAAATATGCAGAAGGCTATCCTGGTAAAAGATATTATGGTGGATGCGAATTTGTTGATGAAATTGAGACAATTGCTATAGAAAGATGTAAAAAACTTTTTAATTGTAATTTTGCCAATGTACAGCCTAATTCAGGTTCTCAAGCAAATCAAGGTGTATACATGGCATTGTTAAATCCTGGTGATAGAATTTTGGGTATGGATTTAAGTCATGGGGGGCATTTAACTCACGGTTCTAAAGTAAGTTCTTCTGGAAAAGTTTATGAAAGTTTTTTTTATGGGGTAGAGCTTGATGGGAGAATTAATTATGATAAAGTTAGAGAGATAGCAAAAGAAGTTAAGCCAAAACTTATTGTTTGTGGTGCTAGTGCTTATCCTAGAGTGATTGATTTTGCTAAATTTAGAGAAATAGCAGATGAGGTTGGCGCATATTTATTTGCTGATGTTGCGCATATTGCAGGATTGGTTGTAGCAGGTGAGCATCCTAGCCCGTTTCCCTATGCTCATGTTGTAAGCTCTACAACACATAAAACTTTAAGAGGTCCAAGAGGCGGGATTATTATGAGTAACGATGAAGAAATTGCCAAAAAAATCAATTCTGCAATTTTTCCGGGTATTCAAGGTGGTCCATTAATGCATGTAATTGCCGCCAAAGCTGTTGGATTTAAATATAACTTAAGTGATGAGTGGAAAATTTATGCTAAGCAAATCATTAAAAATACTGCTACCTTGGCTCAAGTTCTAATAGATAGAAAATATGATTTAGTTAGCGGTGGTACTGATAATCATTTAATTTTATTAAGCTTTTTAAATAAAGATTTTAGTGGTAAAGATGCAGATTTAGCTTTAGAAAGAGCAGGTATTACAGCAAATAAAAATACGGTTCCAGGGGAAACTAGAAGTCCATTTGTAACGAGTGGTTTAAGACTTGGAACAGCAGCTTTAACAGCAAGAGGTTTTAAAGAGGAGCAAATTGCTATTGTTGCAAATTATATAGCTGATATTTTAGATGATATACAAAATACAAAACAACAAGAAGAGATTAAAGTTAAACTGAAAAATTTGGCAAGTAATTTTATTATTTATGAAAGGGCTTTATTTTGATTACAACTATGGATTTGGCTTTAATTAAAATGGTTACAAGCCATTATTATATTAAGCGTAATGCTATAATTAACAAATATGAGCATAAAGGTAGAATTTTTTTTGATAAATTCGAAAAAGTAAATGCTCCTTTGACAGCTAATGTTATACAAGAACATATGGAAAAAAAGATTATTGTAGCACACTCTTTGATTAATAGTTTTGATAAGGTTGAAAATATTGTATTTGATTACAATGGTTTTAACGCAGAGCGTTTTTGGCATAGAGCACAGCTTGTTTTAAGGGAAGAAGGTTTTATAAATTTTACTGCCTATAAAACAAGAACTAATAATCATTTGCATTTGTATATCCATAAAGGACATACTACTTTTAATGAAGCATGCTCTTTGGGATCAAAATTATCTTTGCTTTTTTCTCAAAAAATGCCTGTAGAGTGGAAAGTTTTTCCTAGTATGGATATACCTAAGGAATTTAATATTTTAACTTTACCTTATGAGGTTTATCAAAAAGAGCGTGGCGCTTCTTGGTCTAAACATATGTAATTTTTGAAAGGATGAAAAATGGAAGAAAACAACAAAAATGAATTTGATGATATTATCTTGCAAAAAAGCAATAAAAGTGAAAAACTTAAAAAAATTTTACTCAGATCGATTATTTTAATTATTGTGTTTTTGGTAGTAATGATAGCAATGAAGTTAATTAATGATCCAGGCGAGGAAAAATCACTACAAATGCCATCAGAGCCGCAAGAGCAAGCTTCTTATGAAAATAATTTTAATTCTTTGCCTATTACAGATAATACTAAAGAAGAGGATGAATTTGAAGCTTTAGCTAGAAAACTGAAAGAAGAAAGTTCATTGGCTGATGCAAATAATACCATAGAGGAAAAACAGGAAATTCCAAGCAATAGTGTATTAGATCAAATTACATCAACCGAACCAAAAGAAGAACCAGCTAAGGTGGAAGAAAAACAAGAAGAGATTAAGCCTGTAGAAAAATCTATAGAAAAACCAATTCAAAAACCTTCTGAAAAATCAAAAACTAATGTTGTTGAAAAGCCAAAAGCTCCAGAGCAAAGCAATGCAAATGAATTGTTTGAGAGCATAAAAACACCGCAGACTCAAACACACCTTGCAGCAGGTACTTATATCCAAGTTTTTTCTTTAAGTAGTCTTGATCCAAAGTCCAAAGAATTGAGTATACTTAAAGAAAATGGATATGATTATAAAATTTACAAAACAACAGTAAATGGCAAAGAACTTACAAAAGTTTTAGTTGGGCCTTATAAAGAAAGCGAATTAAAGGCTGAATTAGAAAAGGTGCGTTCTAAAATCGCAAAAGGTGCTTTTACTTTTAGAGTAAAATGAAAATTTTCACAGTTATAGGTGATCCTATTGTGCATTCTAAATCCCCAAGAATGCACAATAATGCTTTACAAGTTCTTAAAAAAGACGCAATATATACAAGATACCATTTAAAAAATAAAGCAAAATTAAAAGAAATTGTTCAAAAATTTGATGGAGCAAATATTACTATACCTTTTAAAGAAGAAGCGTATAAAATTGCAGATTTTTGTGATGAAAGTGTTAAGCAAATAGGATCTGCTAATACTTTGTTAAATAAAAATAACAAAATTTATGCTTATAATACAGATTATCTAGGATTTTTAAAAGCAATTGAAAATTTTTTTTCTATTAAAAATGCTTTGATTTTAGGTGCTGGTGGCACCGCTAAAGCTTTAGCTTATGCTTTAAAATCTATAAATATTGAAGTTGCAATAGCAAATCGCTCTAGTGCTAGATTTGAAAATTTAACCATCTATCCATGTTTTTTATATGATCAACTTGATTTAAATACACAATTTGATTTGGTAATAAATACGACTAGTGTGGGTTTACATGATGAAAGTTTACCTTGTGAAGAAAGGATTTTAAAAAATATTTTTCAAAAAGCTAAGTATGCTTTTGATGTTATTTATAGTAGAGAAACATCTTTTTTAAAGTTAGCACGAGAAAATGGATTAAAAATAAAAGATGGCACGCAAATGCTTTTATGGCAAGGTGTTTTTGCTTTTGAGTTATTTTTAGAGTGTCAAAAAACAGAAGAAATTTATAAAGCCATGGAGATGGCTTTAAAACTTCCTTAGTGACTAAACCAAGATTTGATTTTATCAAACAAGCTTTCTTGTTCTATAAAAGCTTCCTCATTTTCTAAGCCAAAGCTTTTTTCAAGTTGCAATAGTAGATTTTTTTGTTCATCAGTAAGTGTTTTTGGAAATTTTATTTCAATTTGTACAATATGTGAACCAAGTTTTCCATTGTGAATATTTTTAACACCTTCGTTAGCTAATTCAAATTTTTGTTTATCTTTTGCACCCACCGGAAGTTTAAGATCAGCTTCTCCTCTTATGGTGGAAATTTTAATTGTCTTTCCAAGAGCAGCTTGGGTAAAAAATACAGGTACTATGGTATATATATCATCATCATGTCTAATAAATTTATTATCATCTTCTACAACGATTTTGATATACAAATCACCTCTTTGAGAAGAATTTGGAAGCTTATTTGCTTTGTTTTGCACTCTAAGACTCATACCACTATCAATACCTTCTGGTATATCAAGTTCTATATGATCTTTTATTTCTTCATAACCATTTCCATGGCATGTTTTACACTTATTTTTTATTATTTTCCCACTGCCCTTACAATGATCACAAGTTTGTACAAAAGTCATAAAACCTTGTCTAACACCAACTTGTCCTTTTCCTCCACAATGAGAACAAATATCTTCTTTTCCATTTTCTGATCCACTACCATTGCATATTTTACAAAATGTTTTATAGGTAAAATCAATTTCTTTTTTGCAGCCAAAAACAGCCTCTTTGAAGCTAATCTTTACCGCTATTTTTAAATCATGTGGATATTTATTTCCTCTTTCTTTTTTACGCGTTGAGTTTCCAAAACCAAATCCATCTCCAAAAAAACTTGAAAATATATCCCCTAAATCAACATCTCCAAAACCACCAAAACCACCGGCTTGTCCTTTTAATCCTTCTTTGCCGTATCTATCATATATACTTCGCTTTTCATCATTGCTAAGTACTTCATAAGCTTCATTGACAAGTTTAAATTTTTCTTCAGCTTCTTTATCTCCTTGATTTCTATCAGGATGATATTTTAATGCCATTTTTCTATAAGCTTTTTTTATAGTTTCTTTATCTGAAGTTTGAGAAATTTCTAATATTTCATAATAATTAAGTTCCACTTTTTTCCTCTCTTGAAAAATTAATATTATAATTTTAGCAAAAAAATAAATGAATAGTTAAATTATGTGTTATAATATTAAGTTTGTAACATATTTTCACTAATAAGGGGTAGAGATGATTAATGTTTTAATGATCGAAGATGATCCAGATTTTGCAGAGTTTTTAGCAGAATATTTGGCCCAATTTAATATCAAAGTTACTAATTATGAAGATCCGTATTTGGGAATGAGTGCTGGTATAAAAAATTATGATTGTTTAATTCTTGATTTAACTTTACCTGGACTTGATGGTCTTGAAGTTTGTCGCGAAATAAGAGAAAAATATAGTATTCCTATTATTATTTCTTCAGCTAGAAGCGATTTAAGTGATAAAATTGTAGGACTTCAAATAGGTGCGGATGATTATCTACCAAAGCCTTACGATCCTAAAGAAATGCATGCAAGAATTATGAGTTTAATCCGTCGTTCAAAACGCGTAAATGAAACTCCTGAAAAAATAATCAATTCAGCTTTTAAAATTGATGAAAAAAGACATGAGATTAGTTACAATGAAGAGGTTTTAATTTTAACTCCTGCTGAATATGAAATTTTAAGTTATATGATAAGACAACATGGATTTTCAGTTAGCAGAGAGCAGCTTGTGTATCACTGCAAAAGCTTAAAAGATAAAGATTCTAAAAGTTTAGATGTAATTATTGGTAGGCTTAGAACTAAGATCGGCGATAGTTCGAAGGCACCAAAGCATATTTTTTCAGTTAGAGGGATAGGATATAAATTAATAGGATGAAAGTAACTATTAATCTTAAGATTACCGTTCTTTTTGCAACGGCTTTTTTGTTTGTTTGTGCTTTGTTTGTGCTCTTGGGTAAGGTTCAGGTTGATTCTTATTTAACCAATGAGCAAAATAGACAAAAAGAAATTGTAGAAAAAATTATATATAATTTAGAAAGAAAAGAAGGTTTTTCAATTCATGATTATCTTCTTTCTAAGTCTTTTAAAATAGTTGAAAATGAACGCAGTGCAAAACATATAGTTGCAAAAGGTGAAAAGGTGCTTAAGGTTAATTCTGCTTACGGTAGTTTTTCTTCTATTATTTACCATAATCAAATTTTTTTTTATGTTGAACAAGTTAATTTAAAGCAGCTTTATGAGCTAAATGCATCTACGCGTTTAGAGTATTTGTTTTTACTAAGTTTCTTTTTTAGTTTGATTTTGATTATATTTTTATATTTTTCTGTTTTAAGATCTTTAATGCCTTTAAAAATTTTAAAAAAGAAAATTAAAAATATTAGTGCTGGAAAAATAGAACCTTTATCCGAATATTCACAAATTAATGATGAGATTTCAGAAATTTCTTTTGAATTTGACCATGCTATTAATAAAATACAAGAATTAGTAAAATCAAGACAATTTTTTTTAAGAATGATTATGCATGAACTTAAAACACCTATTGGAAAAGGTAGGATAGTTTGTGAGATGCTAGACAATCAAAAGCAAAAAGACCGCTTAGTAGCGATTTTTGAAAGACTTGAATTATTGATTGATGAATTTGGTAAAATTGAAAAAGTTTTATCTAGAAATTGCCAACTAAATTTGCAAACTTATCATTTGAGCTTAATTTTAGAGCAGGCTGAAGATTATCTCATGAGAGATGATTTTTATCAAAAAGTTAAGATTTCTTACAAAGAAGATACTATGATTGTTGCTGATTTAGAACTTTTTTCCTTAATGCTTAAAAATTTGATTGATAATGCTATTAAATATTCTGACGATAAAGCTTGTGAGATTATATGTTCAGGGGACTATGTAATTGTTAGAAATAAAGGGGTTCAACTTAAAAAAACTTTTGATTATTATTTGAAACCTTTTGTAAGAGAACAAAATACTCAAGTTGAAGGTATGGGATTAGGGCTTTATATTATCAATAATATTTGCAATCTTCATGGTTATAATTTAACTTATAGTTATGAAGATGGTTATCATATTTTTAAGATTGTTTTTTCAAGGTTAAAATGACTTGAAAGATTTAGAAAAATTTAATGAATTGGTAAATGCATTTTCTGCATTGCCTACTATCGGTAAAAAGTCCGCATTAAGACTTGCTTATCATGTTTGTATAAAAGATCCTTTGCTAGGTTCTAAACTTGCTTATAGTATTGAAGAATCTATTAGAGGGATTAAAAAATGTATACAATGCGGGGCTTTGAGTGAAAATGAATTATGTGAAGTTTGTTCTGATATAGAAAGAAATAATAATATTATTTGTATAGTGCAAGATCCTAAAGATGTATTAATTTTAGAAGATAGTAAAAGCTATGATGGGCTTTATTTTGTACTAGAAAATACCAACGAAGAAAATATTACTAAATTAAGAGTAATGATTGAAAACAAAAATACTAAAGAAATTTTTTTCGCTTTTACTCAAGGCTTAAATTCAGACGCTGTAGTTTTTTTTATAGAGGAAAAATTAAAGGATTTAAATTTGAGTTTTTCCCAAATAGCCCAAGGTATTCCAAGCGGTGTTAGTTTGGAAAATGTCGATTTTATATCTTTACATAAGGCTATTAATCATAGAACTAAACTTGATTGATATATTTTTTAAGTAAAATTATCCATTCATTTTTGCTAATGTCATTTATAATTTCATCGGCAAAATCGCAATTTTTAACTCTATTTTTGGTAAAAAGTAAAATTTTATTTTGTGAATTTTGTATTTTATATTCATGTAGTATTTGACTAAAATGTAAAATATCGAACTTTATGACTTCATAATCAACCAAAATTAATCTAAAATTTAATTTTAAAGCGTTCTTAAAATCACTTAGGCTATCTACGATTTGATTATTTGAGCAAAATTGATTGGTTATATTTAAAATTAGATTATTTTCAAAACTAGAAGATTTAAAAATCAATACATTATATAAATTTGCTATTTGATAACTTTCTTCTTTAAAATTTGTACTTAAAAAATTGATAAGATCTTTGACATTGACATCTACAAATGTGTAGTTTAGCGTATTTTTTATTTTCTTCTTTGAAATAATAAAGGAATATTTTTTCTCTACTTTTTGAAAATCATCAAAAATTTCACTACTAATGCCTATATCTAATAAAATACATTGTAATAAAAAATTTTCAATCATATCATCATTTACAATGCATGCGTGGATATTCTTAAAAATAATATTTTTTGTTTTTGTACTTATTTGATATTTTTTTAAAATCGGTTTTAGTGTAATGGAATTTTCTAATCGCATATAGTTAAAACTTTGAATAAGATATTGCAAGTTTTTTTGTAAAAGTTTGTTTTGTAATTTTTGATCTTGCAATTGTTTTTGCGTTAGCTCAAATGATGTTTTTAATTTTTCTTTTAGATCTATTAAAGAGGTTGAACTTGATATTTTTAAAAATTTTTCTATTTCTTGAATAATGATATTATCTTTTTTAAGTTTTTGATTTTTTATGATTAAATAAATACATGTAGCGATAAATATTAAAATACTAATAGAGGTATAAATATAGAATAATTTTTGATCAATTGGATATAAAAAATAATAATTTAAAAAACATAAAATTAAAGTCAAAAGACTAATAAATAATATCATAAATTTTCCTTGATTAATTTAGCTATCTTTGCATTGGAAAGTGATTTTAATTCATCAAAACTAGCTTTGCTAATCTCATCAAAACTACCATAATAATCTAAAAATTTTTTAATATATCCTTGGGAAATTCCAAGTTGTATTAACCTAGAACTTTGCAAATCTTGTTTTCTTTTTGTTTTTTGGTGAAAACTAATTGCGAAGCGATGTGCTTCATCGCGTAATTTTTGCAAAAATTGTAATTTTTTATCATCGGTAGAAAGTTGAATTTTACCTTCTTGGGTATAAATTTTATCTTTCGCACCTCCTTTTGCCCTATAAGCTTTTGCATCTATTTTTTCTTTAGATATAGCTAAAATATCCACATTTGCTCCAGAACTTTTAATAATATCATTTGCTAGTTTTAATAAAGCATCTCCCCCATCAATCAGCCATAAATCAGGCGGTGGATTTTTATCAAAGGATAAAGCTCTTTTACTAAGGATTTGAAGCATTTGATCATAATCATTTTTATAAGATAAATAATAGTGTCTATAAGAGCTTTTATCAAATTTCCCATCTTTGAAGGTTACTAAAGCACCTACAATTGCATCACCTTGCATATGAGAATTATCAAAAATTTCTATATGATTGGGATAATTTTGCAGATTGAAAAAATCTTTTAATTCTTTTAAAAATAAATAACTTTCATTTTTTAAATGCTTTTGTATGTTTATTTTTGCATTTTCTAGAGCAAGCTCGCATAGGGCTTTTTTTTCACCAAGTTTTGGCGATTTAAGGTAAAATTTTTTAGAAAATCTCTCGCTGAGTAGATCTTGCAGTAGCTTCATATCTTCAAAATCTTTGTGTGTATAAATATGAGTTGATTTTATTGGAGATTCTTGTGTGTAATTTTCTAGAATATATTGTTTATAAATTGCATTTAAGTCAAATTCGTTTTGATTATTAAGAGCTAGTATTTTATGATTTGAACTAATGATTTTACCATTATTTATTACAAAACGCACCATGGAGAGTATGTTTTCTTTGCAATAAATAGCATAAATATCAAAATCTTCTAATTTTGCAAGGTCTATTTGTATTTTTACACTTAAATCTTCAATTGTTTTAATTTGATCCCTTATAAGAGCTGCTTCTTCGTAGTTTTCACTCTTTGCGTATTCAAGCATTTTATTTTCTAAATTTTTTGTTAAAGATAAGGGATTTAAAAGAGCTTGTGTGGCTTTTTGGATAATTTTTTCATATTCTTGTTTGGAAATTTTTTGCTCGCATGGACCTTTGCAACGCTTAATCTGATAAAAAAGACAAAGTTCTTTGCAAGATTTCTTTTGTCTTAGCTCAAAAGATAAATATAAAGCATTTAAAAGCTCTTTTGCACCTTTAAAAAACGGACCAAAGTATTTTATTTTATTTTTTTTGATGATTTTTCTTGTAATTTCAAATCTTGGAAAATCTTCATTTAAGTCTATATAAATATAAGGGTAGGTTTTATCATCTCTTAATAATATATTGTATTTTGGGTGTAATTGTTTTATAAAAGAATTTTCTAGTATTAAAGCATCGGCCTCGCTTTTTGTGGTAATAAATTCTAAATGATGGGTCTGACTAATCATCTTTTGAATTCTTAAACTATTGCTAGGATTTGGGCAAAGATTTGGAGTGAAATTAAAATAACTTCTAACGCGGTTTTTTAAATTCTTGGCTTTACCTACATATAAAAGCTTACCTTGTATATCAAAATACTGATACACGCCAGGTAAATTAGGCAAGGTTTTGAGTTCATTTTCAAGCATTTTTTATAAGCTTTCGTAGTTCTTCAAATTTATTATATAAAATAGGATTTTCAAAATGGTTTTTAAAATTTCCATTAGAAAGTTCTAGATGAGTTTTTTTATGTGCGTTAAAAGTATTGTTTTTGGATATAAAGTTTTTGTCGCTAAGTATTTTTATATTTTCCACTTTAGCAAAATTACTCATTGGCTTGGCTAAAATATAGTTTTTTATGAGACTTTTAATCATTTTTTTGGTATTATCGTGATTAAGCTCCATATATGCAATGTGGTGTTTAACTAAAATAATCAAAGTATTATTTTTTATAAAGAGTTTAGTAATCATTTGTTGGTGATTATGGTTAAATAGTTTTAAAAACTCTTTATATTGCAAAAGTGCTTTTAAAGGTCTATAATGTTTATATTTTTCAGAATTAGCAAATATATCAATAACATCACGACTTGTTTTAATATCATTTTTAACTTCCATTTAATTATTGTAACATTTTTTTTATTAATATTTTTAAGTGCATGTGGTTATAAAGCTGCCCCATTTTATGAAATAAAAGATAATAATGGCAGCGTAAAGGAAATAAAAAAATTCCAATCTTTGGAGAGTGAAATATGAGTAGAATACTTTTTTTACTTTGTTTTAGTATTAGCTTTTTATTAGCAGGTCAAACTCATGAGTTAAATTTGGCTTTTAGTGCTTTGGGTATAGGTGTTTTAATAATTTTTGTATTGGGGTATTATTTTATAGCAGCAGAAGAAAAATATCATATCAACAAAACTAAGCCTGCTTTGTTTATAGGAACATTTTCTTTTATTGTCATTGGCATATATATGGTAGTAAATGATTTAGACACGCAAATACTTGAAGAAAGTGTTAATCATCTTATCTTGGAAATCGCACAAATTGTGTTTTTCTTAATAGCAGCAATGACTTTTATAGAAGCATTAATAGAAAGATCGGTTTTTGAAACTTTAAAATACAAACTTGTAAGCAAGGGTTATACTTATAGAAAATTATTTTGGCTAACAGGAATTTTGGCTTTTTTTATCTCTCCGATTGCAGATAATCTTACAACGGCTTTGATTTTATCTACTGTGCTTTTAACTATAGATAAACATAATAAAGAATTTTTAATTCCAGGTGCTATAAATATTGTAGTAGCAGCTAATGCTGGTGGAGCTTGGTCGCCATTTGGTGATATTACTACTTTGATGGTTTGGACGGCAAAAAAAGCTACCTTTTTTGAATTTTTTGCTCTTTTTCCTGCTTCTTTTATTGGATGGTTTCTTACGGCTTATTTGCTATCGCGTTATGTGCCTGATGTTGAGCCAAATTTTCATAAAGATAATCTAGAAAAAGTTGAAATTAAACCAGGTGGTAAAGTATTTATTGTGCTTGGTTTTTTAACTATCGCTTTAGCAGTTTTTATCCATAGTATTTGCGATTTGCCTGCAATGTGGGGTATGATTTTTGGTCTTTCTTTGCTCAGCTTATATATGTATTTTTTCAATAGAAAACAAGGTAAAAAAGATTTAAATATTTTTCATTATATGACGCGTATTGAAATGGATACTTTATTATTTTTCTTTGGAATTTTATCTGCTGTGGGCGCTTTACATTTTGTTGGATGGCTTGCTTATGCTTCCGATCTTTATACAAAATTTGGAGCTACTAGTATTAATATAGGCGTAGGATTTTTATCTGCTATTGTAGATAATGTTCCGGTTATGAGTGCGGTATTAAAAGCTAATCCAAGTATGGATGATACTCAATGGCTTTTAGTAACTCTTACAGCAGGAATTGGAGGATCATTAATAAGCTTTGGCTCAGCAGCTGGTGTGGGGGTAATGGGAAAAATGAAGGGAATTTATACTTTTAACTCTCATTTAAAATATGTATGGACGATTTTAGTTGGATATATAGTATCTATTATAGTTTGGTATGTACAATTTCAATTGTTAAATTTATAAAGGAGTTAGATGAAAAAAGCAGATATTTTGGTTTTGGACTTTGGTTCGCAATATACACAGCTCATTGCAAGAAGATTAAGAGAGCAGGGCGTATATGCAGAAATTTTACCTTTTAATGTAAGTTTAGATGAAATTAAAATTAAAGAGCCTAAGGGTATTATTTTAAGCGGTGGACCGGCTAGTGTATATGCAAATGATGCTTATTTTTGTGATAAAGGTGTTTTTGATTTAAATATACCAGTTTTAGGAATTTGTTATGGTATGCAACTTATGGCACATCATTTTGGTGCAAATGTAGCTCCAGCAGGTCATAAAGAATATGGCAAAGCAACTATAGATATTCAAAATGATAGTGACTTGTTTAAAAATTTACCTAAAAAACAAACGGTATGGATGAGTCATTCTGATAAGGTAGAAAATTTACCACAAGGTTTTGAGGTTTTAGCAACAAGCGAAAATAGTCCTTTTTGTGTATTTGGAGATGAAAAGCGTAAATTTTTTGCTTTACAATTTCACCCTGAAGTTCAACATAGTGAGTTTGGAAAAAGCATCTTAAAAAATTTCGCTAAGTATGCATGTAATTGTGATAGTATATGGAATATGGGATCTTTTGCAAAAACTCAAGCGCAAAAAATTAAAGAAGAAGTGGGTAATGATAAGGTATTATGTGCTGTTAGTGGTGGGGTTGATAGCAGTGTAGTGGCTGCATTACTAGCAAGTGCGATAAAAGATCAAGTGGTAGTAGTATTTGTTGATAATGGTCTTTTAAGAAGCGGTGAAAAAGAGCAAGTTGAATATATGTTTAGACATACTTTAGGTATTGATCTAATTAGTATTGATGCTAGGGAGATTTTCTTAAGTCGCTTAGCGGGTGTTAGGGATCCTGAGCAAAAGAGAAAAATTATAGGAAATACCTTTATAGAGGTTTTTGAAGAAGAAGCTAAAAAACATAAAGATGTAAAATATTTAGCACAAGGAACTTTATATACTGATATTATTGAAAGTTCGGTTGTAGGAGCTAGTAAAACCATAAAATCTCATCATAATGTGGGTGGGTTACCTGAAAAGATGAATTTAAAACTTATTGAACCTCTAAAAGAAATTTTTAAAGATGAGGTAAGAGCTTTAGGAATAGAACTTGGCTTGAGTAAAGATGTAGTTTATCGTCATCCTTTTCCGGGACCAGGGCTTGCTATACGCATTATGGGTGAAGTAAATGAGCCTAGTTTGGAGCTTTTGAGAAAAGCTGATGTAATTTTGATTGAAGAATTAAAAAGCAGTGGTTGGTATGATAAAACATGGCAGGCTTTTTGCGTGCTTTTAAATGTGCAAAGTGTTGGCGTAATGGGAGATAATAGGACTTATGATAATGCAGTTTGTGTGCGTGTGGTGAATGCAAGTGATGGTATGACAGCTACTTTTTCTCATTTACCTTATGAGTTACTAGAAAATATTTCACGCCGTATTATTAATGAAGTAGAAGGAATTAATCGTGTGGTGTATGATATTTCTAGTAAGCCGCCAGCGACTATTGAATGGGAATAGTTATTTAGTGCAAAAATAAACAAAAGCAGGAGGGAGATTTTGCCAAATGATAGGTGAAATTTCTACCTTGCTAAAAGTAGTAAAAAGTTTTTTCTTAAAAGCTCTTCCTTTTGGCGTGGGCAGTATATATGCAAATGTTGCAAAGCAACCATTTTCCTCTAAAACTTCATGAATGGACTTTAATAATAAATCTTGTTCTTTGGAATTTAATAAAGCCCAAGGAATTCCAGAAATAATTAAGTCTGCGTTGTTGATTGCTCTTTTTTCTAACATATCAGGTAGAAATTCCGCTGATCTAATTTCTAAATCTATATTTTTTATATTTTGTTGTAGTTTTTTTGCCATATGTGGATTAATTTCAACTGCAAAAAATCTTGCATCATGATTTTTTTGCTTAAGGATATATTTGGTAAAACTTCCTGTTCCAGGTCCTATTTCAATAATATTTTTTGCATGTTGGACATGAGAGGTTATGAGTTTGCTTAGTTTTTTTGAGCTTGCACAAAATGCTCCTGTTTGCTTTGGATTTTTAAAGTATTGATATAAAAACATAGATTAAATACCTAAGATAGTTATTTTTAATAAATTTTAAAATATTATTGTAAATTTATGAAAACAAAGTTAAAATAAGAATTTAATTTTTCTTTAGATCAAGGATTTGGATATGCATGGAAAAATAATGGTTTATGTGGATGGTACTGGAAGAGGAACAGTAATTAATCTTGCAAAAACATTTTTTGAATTTAATAAACATGCTTGGCACGATAAAAGAAGCATGCCAACGGTTGGTATGTTTGTTGAGTTTAGATCCGATGGAAAGCATATTACAGATTTAAGACCTTCTAAATTTCAAGAATTTGGAGATAATGATTTTATCAAAGAAAGAGATTTTTGGAAAACAGATAGTGATGATGAATTGGAGGATTTAAGACTAACAAGGCGTGATGCTTATGTTCAAGAGCTTTATAGAGAAACCGATTATGATAATCTTGATAAGATTACTCTAAATTTGACTATCCCACAAGCCATTCAAAGGTATTTTTATAATGAAACACTATCAATCAATGCTGTGAAAGATATTAATATAGATGAGGTGCCATATATTATAGATTTTTTTGCTATGAAGCGTTTTTTACATAAGGCTTTGGATACTTTGCTTTTTTCAGATAATACCATTAACCAAGCTGACTTTTCTGCTATGAAAAATATTATAGTACATCTTGAAATGGCTTATAAAGATATGAAAGATAAACAAAAACATATCAACATGGAGCGTTTGTATGATGAGGTCTTTTTGTCTCATCAATGTCATTATCAAGCACTTCTTGCTTCGATCGATAATAGGAAAAATAGAAAATTAGCACTTGATCGCCAAATGAGTGCTTTGATTACAGATATTAAATCAAAACAAGCGAGAATAGAAACAGAAAGTGGCAAAAAACGACAAGAATTTGAAGAAATGATACAAAGTAAAAAACAAAGGCTTGTTGAAATAAAAAATGAAGTAGATTATTTTACAAAAAGCATTGAAAAATTAGAGGCAATGAGAAAGTCTTTCTATGAAAAAAATCTTACCATTTTTAATAATAGTTTTAATATGGCTAGAGAGAAACTTTTTGAGAAAATTAAACAAGGTTTAAATATATGTGCTACAAAATTAGATATAGAAATTTGGAAAAAATCTTTAAAATCAACAAGTATAAAAAATTCTTATTTTAAAACTGCAAGCGAAATTTCTTTCTGCACTCTTTCTTTTGCTGAACTTTATTTAAATAGATTAAATAAACATGCGCTAAATCCAAATGATCAATTATTGCTTTCTTATGTTAAAAAAGTAAGAAAAGAATGTGAAAAAAGTTTTTTAATAGTTACTTCCAATCCTGATTTATATGTTAATATGAAAATCCAAATTTTTGCAATGAATCCTTATTATGTTGTTAAGCATGCACCTAAAAAAGTAAATTATCAAGGATTGATGAAAAATACTGAATTTGATATAGTTTATGTAGATGAAAAAACTATTTGGGCATCTGTTGCTGATGTTATTTTAGAAGGAAAGTATTTTTTAAAAAAGGACTCCAAAACTAAATTCAAAATTTTATAAAAATCCTTTTAAACCCTATTTTTAAGTTTTCTTAGTTATAATTAGAATGCCTAAATGGTTCGATATGGTATTAAAGAGGATCCAACACATTAATTATAAGCTGTGATGTGTGATTTACCGTGTTCTGTGACTTCGTTTGAGTTTTGAAAAAAAGCGAGAAGCTGCAGCCTTTAAAAATCACCTAATGGCATACTTTGACTTTTTGAGGGTCAGACACTTATACTCCGGCCATTTGGGTTTTGATATTTTAAGGAAAATAATGAAAATTTTAATATTAGGAAGCGGTGCTAGGGAATATTCTATCGCTTTGGCTCTTCAAAAAACAAATGATAATTTGGAATTTTATTTTGCACCAGGAAATGGTGCTACCGCTAAAATAGGAACAAATCTTAATATGAAAGATCCTAAGGTTATTACAGCTTATGCAAAGGCATCTGAGATTGATCTTTGTATAGTTGGAAGTGAAAATTTTCTAGCAGAGGGTATAGTAGATCTTTTTAAAGAAAATAATATTGCTATTTTTGGTCCTACTAAAGCTGCTGCTATGCTTGAAGCTTCAAAATCTTATATGAAGAGTTTTTTAAAAAAATATAAAATTAAAACAGCTAAATTTTTAAATACAACAGATTATGAGAAAGCTAAGAAATTTATTATGAGTTTAACTCCTCCTATAGTGGTAAAAGCAGATGGTTTGTGTGCGGGCAAAGGTGTGATTATTGCTCAAAGCCATGAAGAAGCTTTAGAGGCTACTAAAAATATGCTTAGCGGAGAGAGTTTTGGTGAAGCTGGTAAGATTGTTGTTATAGAAGAATATCTCAACGGATTTGAATTAAGTGTATTTGCAGTTTGCGATGGAGATGATTTTATATTGTTACCTGCTGCACAAGATCATAAAAGATTACTAGATAATGATAAGGGACCAAACACAGGAGGAATGGGTGCATATGCTCCAAGTATTTTAGCAAGTGAAAATTTATTAGAGCAAGTAAAAAAAGATATAGTAGTACCAACTCTTAAAGGTATGAAAGAAGAGGGTGCTGAATTTGTTGGAGTGTTGTTTATAGGTTTGATGGTTGTAAATAATAAACCTTATGTTTTAGAATACAATGTGCGTTTTGGTGATCCTGAGTGCGAAGTTTTGATGCCTTTGATAGAAAATCCTTTGGATTTATTTTTAGCATGTGTGAATAAAAATCTTGCAAATACTCGTATAAAAATCAAAGATGAATTTGCAGTAGGTGTGGTTTGTGCAAGTAAAAACTATCCTTATAAAGATTCTCCAAAAGCATTAATTGATATAGGAGAAATTCCGCAAAATTCTCATATTTCTTATGCTGGAGTAATTTTAGAAAATAACAAACTATATGCTAGTGGTGGTCGTGTATTAGTTTGTGTAGGAACTGGAAAAAGTATTGAAGAAGCGCAAAAAAACGCTTATATGCTTTGTGATAATGTTCATTTTAAAGGAAAACAACATAGAAAAGATATTGCTTTTCAGGTTCTTAAATGAGTGTAAATCAAGAATTATTTGACAAACTAGAAAAAGAAGAGCTAAAAATAGCAAGTTTTAAAAAAAGATTTTTAGCTTATATTGTTGATAGTTTTGTGATTTTAGCTATTGTGAGTATTATTTTATTTGATAAGATTAGTTCTATGCAAACTTATGATGAAATTCACAATCTTTTAATACGTTTTGCTGGTGGAACTTTAATTTTGCAATTTACATATCATAGTCTATTTACATATTTATATGGTGCAACTTTAGGAAAAATGCTTTTGAAGATTATGGTTATTGATCAAAACTTATTAGATAAACCAAATTTCATTCAAAGTGCTTTAAGAGCAGGTGTAAGGCAAATTAGTGATATGTTGTATGGTTTGGGTTTTGCTTGGGCTTTAAGCAATATCGTTTTAAAAACTTGGCATGATTATGCGGCCAAAACAGTGGTGATAGATCTTGCGTAAAATATTACTTTCTTTGGCTTGCATAGGAAGTTTATATGCTTCCAAAGTAGATATTTATGCTTTGGATGTTGTCAAAAAAAATGATATTATAGAGGCAAAAAATAATGTAGTTGTGGTATCTGATTTTTATTTGATAACTGCAAGCGAGGCTAAATTTAATGAAACAACAAAAGATTTGGAGCTTTTTGGAGATGTTAATATCTTAAGGGGGCAAAAAGAAAGAACTAATTCTACTTATACGAAGATTAACTTAAAAAATAACACTACAGCTTTTAAAAATTTATTTTTTTCAAATAATGATTTGGAGGTTTGGCTACAATGTCATCAAGCTAAAATTGATGACAAATTTGTAATGAGTAAAAAGTCTGTTGTATCTAGTTGTAATGTTGAAAATCCTGATTGGGAAATTCGTTTTGATGAAGGCAAATTAAACAAAGAGAGTAATTTTTTACATCTTTATAATGCAAGATTATATGTAAAAAATGTTCCGGTGATGTATTTACCTTATTTTGGTTTTAGTGTAGATACTAAAAGAAAAAGCGGATTGTTAATTCCCCAAGTAGTTTTAAAACAAAGTGAAGGGCTATATTATAATCAGCCAATTTATTATGTTATTGATGATAATGTGGACATTCAATTTGAACCTCAGATTAGAACAAAAAGAGGTTATGGCTTATACTCAACTTTAAGATTTATTGATACCCCTTATTCTCAAGGTGAAATTAGCGGTGGTATTTTTGGCGAAAAATCAAGTTATAAAAGAGAAGAAAATTTAAAAAATAAAGAACACTATGGTTTAGAGGTTAAATATTCAAATGAATCTTTATTTAAAAGTCTTTTAGGTGAAGAATTTCAAGAGGGTTTATGGGTTGATGCTACTTATTTAAATGATGTTGATTATATGAATTTAAGTTCTAGCGCAAAAACCGAAGCTTCTTTAGTTACTTCTAAAATAAATTATTTTTTATCAGATGATGATAATTATTATGGTGCTTATGCAAAGTATTATATAGACACTTCTAAAATTAGCAATAAAGATACTTTACAAGAATATCCATCTTTTCAATATCATAGATATTTAAATGGATTTTTTGATAATTATATACAATATAGCTTGGATGCTTCTTTTCATAGGTATTATAGACATACGGGTATTTATGCTAAAACTTTAGATTTTGATTTACCTTTAATTTATCATACGAGTTTTTTTGATGATTTTTTAAATTTTGCGTTCACAGAAAGGATATATGCAAATTTTGTAGATTATTCTAATACAGATGTTAAAAATCAAGAACATTTATTTAGAAATTCTCATAATTTTTCTTTATATACAGATCTTTCAAAGCCATATGAAAATTTTTATCATACTCTATATTTAGGGGTTAATTATTTTCTACCTGGAGCTAAATCGGGTGAAATCACTGAAGATTTTGTAGAGTTAAAAAATGATCCTGAGCAACTTAATTTTTCAATGTATCAGTATTTTTATAATACTTTAGGCAAAAAAAAATTATATCATAACTTGAAGGTTAAATACTTTACTAAAGAAGGTAGCTTTGGTGCTTTTGATAATGTTGTAGAATATTTTTACAATGATTATATAAGTTTAAGAAATGAAGCTGAATATTCTGGAGTTGATAATCGTTTTGATAAGGTTTTTAGTGAAGCTTTGTTTGATTATGGTGAATGGAAGATTAGTTTAAACCATGCTTATAGAATGTATGAAAATGAAAAATATAATTTTATAGGAACTAAAGCCCAATATGATATAAATACTAATTATCAAATTTTTGGCGGATTGTGGTTTGATTTGAACAAAGATCCTGAAAAATGGGAAATAGGTTATACTTATCAAAGAAAATGTTGGAATTATTCTTTGATGTATCGCAAAGATATTTCACCTAAACTTACAAGTGGTGGTATTAGTGCTAAAGATCAAAGTGGTGTATATTTTATGTTTAATTTTTATCCATTAGGCGGGGTATCTTATGATTTTTCTTTAGAGGAAAATGAAAGGTCGATATGATATTTTTTGAAGATGAAAAAGATGCACTTGAGAAATTATATGATATATTACCATTAAACAAACTAAAAGATTATATTATTATTACACCTTCTTTAAAATCGATAGTTTTTGTTGATGCACTAGCACAAAAATTAGAAATTCCATATGATTTTTTATTTACAGAACAAATTAAAGCTCCTAATAATGATGAATGTCAAATAGCTATGATTAGTGAAACAAAGGAGTTGGTTTATAATGAGGCTTTAGTTAAAGCTTTTGATATAAGTTTAGATTATATTTATGGTGAAGCCAATAGAACCTACGAAGAAAAAATTTTAAAAAATGTGTATCGTTATAGAAAAGGAAATCTTTTAAAGGATTTAAAAGGGAGAAATATTTTAATATTGCATGAAGGTTGCGAAAGTGGAATTACTGCTTCTTCATGTATTAAAAGTTTGTTAAAAGAAGAAGTAAATAGTATTGTTTATGCTACTGCTTTAATGCCAAGTGATGTATATGAATATATCGGTGTTTTTGTAGATGAGGTTTATTGTGTGCAAAAAATTGATCATTTTGTGAATATTGAGTTTTATTTTAAAAATAAAACGATTTTGCAAGCTCATGAAATTTTAGATATTTTAGAAGAAAGTAAATATTATCTTCCATTAAAGAGATAAATTTATATCTAAACAATCGGTTGTTTAGATATAAATTTATAGGCAAAACAAAAACAGGCTTTTTAAGTTTTAATTTTTAAAATTTAAAAAGCTTATTTGGTTTTTGCCTATGATGAAAATATTAAAGGAAAAATCATGCGACATGAAATAAATATTAATAATCATCTTGAAATATTTGAGACTAATAAGGTTGCAAAACAAGCAGCAGGTGCAGTTTTAATGCAAGAAAAAAATGCTGTAGTTTTGGCAACTGTTGCTAGAGAAGAAAAAATGGTAGAAGAGGATTTTTTACCTCTTACGGTACAATATATAGAAAAAGCTTATGCAGCAGGAAGAATTCCAGGTGGTTATGTAAAAAGAGAAACTAAACCAGGTGATAATGAAACTTTAAGTGCAAGGATTATAGATAGAAGTTTAAGACCTCTTTTCCCAAAAGGCTATGCCTATCCAACTCAAATTGTAGTAATGGTTCTTTCTGCTGATCCTGAAGTAGATCTGCAAGTGATGAGTTTAAATGCCGCAAGCATTGCTTTATATTTAAGTGATATTCCTATAAAAGCGCCAGTTTGTGGTGTAAGAATAGGTCGTATGAATAATGAATTTGTTTTAAATCCAAGCAATAGTGAATTAAAAAATAGCACCCTAGACCTTTATGTGGCAGGTGTTAAAGATGAGCTTTTAATGATAGAAATGAGAGCTTTAGCAAACAAACAAAATGGTCAACATTGTATGAACGAGCTTAATGAGGATGATGTTTTAAAGGCTTTAGAATTTGCAGATAATGCGATTTTGCGTGGCTCTAATGAATATGAAAGAGTTTTTGCTGCTTATAGAAAAAATTCCAAACTTGAATTTAAAATAGAAACAGATGGTGGCAAAATTGTTGATTTTATTAAAAATTCCTATATCTCAAAGCTTAAAATTGCAATTAACCAAATGGCAAAAAGTGAAAGAGCAAGTGAAATCTCACAAATAGCAAAAGAGATTGAAAATGAAGCTAATGCTATTGAAAATGAATGGAAAATTGAAGATATTGAGAAAGCTTTATATTTGTGCAAAAGAGAGCTTGTTAGAAGTCAAATTCTTAATGAAAATAAAAGGGCAGATGGTAGAGGCTTGAAAGATGTTAGAAAGATAGATATAGAGACAAATATTCTGCCAAATGCACATGGATCGTGTCTTTTTACTAGAGGGCAAACTCAAGCTTTGGTTATAGCTACCTTGGGAAGTGATAATGATGCGCAAATGTCAGATTTACTAACAGAAAAAAATCCTATATGCGAAAAATTTATGGTAAATTATAATTTTCCAGGTTTTTCCGTAGGTGAGGCTACTCCTATAAAAGCTCCAGGTAGAAGAGAGTTAGGGCATGGAAATTTAGCAAAAAGAGCTTTACATCCTAGTATTGATACGGATTATATTCATACTATTCGTTTAGTGTCTGAAATTTTAGAAAGTAATGGTTCTAGTTCTATGGCTACTGTTTGTGGTGGTGCTTTGGCTTTAAGAGCCGCAGGGGTAAAAAGTGAAAAACTAGTGGCAGGTGTGGCAATGGGACTTGTTTTTGAAGATGAAAAATATGCTATTTTAACAGATATTATGGGTCTTGAGGATCATGATGGAGATATGGATTTTAAAGTAGCAGGAAGTTACAAGGGAATCACTGCTTTGCAGATGGATATAAAACTTGGCGGTATAGAGCAACAAGTTTTAAAAGAGGCTTTATATCAAGCAAAAGAAGCTAGGGAGCACATTTTACAATTAATGGAAGAGGCCAATCAAAACATAGTTGTTAATGAAGCAATTTTACCAAAGATTGAAATTTTTAATGTAGATCCAAGTAAAATCCCTGATATTATTGGCCAAGGTGGTAAAACTATAAAAGAGATTATAGAAAAATTTGAAGTTAATATTGACTTAGATAGAGATAAAGGTGAGGTTAAAATAGCAGGAATTAATCATGATTTTATTTCTCAAAGCAAAGAATATATATTAAATTTAGTTCATTCTAAAGGTTCTAATAAAAAGCGCGATAGAAAAGAAGTGCCTAAATTTGATATCGGAGAAGAATTTATAGGAAAAGTTCAAAAAGTTGTAGAATTTGGAGTTTTTGTAGAACTTAGAGATGGCGTAGATGGTTTATTGCATAATTCTAAATTCAAGGAAAAGCTAGAAATTGGTAACGAGGTTAAGGTTAAGGTGGCAGAAATTAAAAATGGAAAAGTGTCGTTGGACTTAGCTTAATTGTTTAAATTTAAGCATATTTAAGAATATGCTTAAATTTTTATTTTAGATCTTGACAAAAAAATATTCTTTTGGCATAATTTCATTTTTTGATTGTCTCGTTAGCTCAG
>NZ_JAKMQK010000017.1:0-33870 GCF_025771545.1 Campylobacter sp. IFREMER_LSEM_CL908 | reverse complement strand
TTGTATTTTAATTTCTTTTATTTTTAAATCATTAGGTAGATTTTCAAGCAAAGCTTCTTTATTATGTATATTTTTACTTGCCAATACTCTTAGCATTTTACCCCTATAAGCTTTAGCAAAATGACTTAAAGTTTTGGAATTTTTCAAAAAGGTAAAAGTTAAAAAAGGCTTTTTAATAGTATAAAATTTTTCATAAAATTTAGCTCTAAGATCAATGACTAATTCATTTTCTAAAAATTTATCGAGTTCATCAGAGAAACTATCTTTGTAATATTTTTCTATATTAAATTCTTTAATTTTCTCTCCTTGTTTTAATTTATAATAAGGTATTAAATCTTTTGCTAAAATAGGACCGAAAAGATTAGAAAATATCAAAACATTCTCATCTATGTATTTTCTTGAATTCTCGCTTAAATTTTCATAGTCTAAATGATCAAAAGCAACTCCATTATATCTTTGAATAGCTTTGTTTGTTTCTTTTGTTAAAATATCATGAGTTAATTCTTCTATTTCACTTGCATCTTTTATACCAAAAAATTTTTCAAGTTCAACTTCATTGCATTGATTTATATGATTTTTATATTTTGTAAGTACCTCAAGTCTTTTACTATATAAATTACTAAAAACAAAAGAGTTTTTATTTATATAATCTTGCGTATTTATTTTATTTTTGCTTTCACTAGGTGAAAATAAAATTTTCATATTTAATCCTTTATTTTTTTAAAAAATTATACAAAATTATTTAAAACACTTGACATTAATTCAAAATTACATTATAATTCAACTTTATTTTTTGCTGGTTTAGCTCAGTTGGTAGAGCAGCTGCCTTGTAAGCAGCAGGTCGGGGGTTCAAGTCCCTTAACCAGCTCCATTGTTAATAGCAGTGTTTGACCAGAAATAAAAAGCATTTTTATTCATGGTGAGTTACTCAAGTGGCCAACGAGGGCAGACTGTAAATCTGCTGGCTTTCGCCTTCCGTGGTTCGAATCCACGACTCACCACCATTGCTTTGCGGGAGTAGCTCAGTTGGCTAGAGCATCAGCCTTCCAAGCTGAGGGTCGCGGGTTCGAGTCCCGTTTCCCGCTCCAACCTAATTTTGGTAGAGTGAAACTGGGAGCTGTTTTTAAATTCAGAATTTCTAGCAGTTTCAAATTTCCAAAATTTTATAATTTATGTTTTTAATTTTTCTGAGCGCTCGTATGGCTCAGAGGTAGAGCACTCCCTTGGTAAGGGAGAGGTCGCGGGTTCAAGTCCCGCTATGAGCTCCATTGATTTCAAAAGATTATAAAACATAAATTAGTATTTGTTTGTAAATTTTATATGGAGGAAAAAGATGGCTAAAGAAAAATTTTCACGTAATAAGCCTCACGTAAATATTGGTACTATTGGTCACGTTGACCACGGTAAAACTACTTTAACAGCTGCTATCTCTGCTGTTCTTTCAAGAAGAGGTTTGGCTGAGCTTAAAGATTATGATAATATCGACAATGCTCCTGAAGAAAAAGAGCGTGGTATTACTATTGCAACTTCTCACATTGAGTATGAAACAGAAAATCGTCACTATGCTCACGTAGACTGCCCAGGTCACGCTGACTATGTTAAAAATATGATTACTGGTGCTGCTCAAATGGACGGTGCTATTCTTGTTGTTTCTGCTGCAGATGGCCCAATGCCACAAACTAGAGAGCACATCTTACTTTCTCGTCAAGTAGGTGTACCATATATCGTTGTTTTCATGAACAAAGCTGATATGGTTGATGATGCTGAATTATTAGAATTAGTTGAAATGGAAATTAGAGAGTTGTTAAGTTCTTATGACTTCCCAGGAGATGACACTCCAATTATTTCAGGTTCTGCTTTACAAGCTCTTGAAGAAGCAAAAGCTGGACAAGATGGTGAATGGTCTAAAAAAATCCTAGATCTTATGGCAGCAGTTGATGAGTATATCCCAACTCCAGCTCGTGATACAGATAAAGATTTCTTAATGCCAATTGAAGATGTATTCTCAATTTCAGGTCGTGGTACAGTTGTTACTGGTAGAATTGAAAAAGGTGTTGTTAAAGTTGGTGACACTATTGAAATCGTTGGTATTAGAGAAACACAAAGCACTACAGTAACTGGTGTTGAAATGTTTAGAAAAGAAATGGATCAAGGTGAAGCAGGTGATAACGTAGGTGTTCTTCTACGTGGTACTAAAAAAGAAGATGTTCTTCGTGGTATGGTTCTTGCTAAGCCAAAATCAATTACTCCACATACTGACTTTGAAGCAGAAGTTTATATTTTAAATAAAGATGAAGGTGGTCGTCATACTCCATTCTTTAATAACTATAGACCACAGTTCTATGTAAGAACAACAGATGTTACTGGTTCTATCCAACTTGCAGAAGGCGTTGAAATGGTTATGCCAGGTGAGAATGTTAGAATTACTGTAAGTCTTATTGCACCAGTTGCGCTTGAAGAAGGTACTCGTTTTGCTATCCGTGAAGGTGGCCGTACTGTTGGTTCAGGTGTTGTATCTAAAATTATTAAATAATCATAAGCGAGATTTTATCTCGCTTTTTAAGGAATAAAAATGAGAATTAAAGTTGGCTTGAAATGTGAAGAGTGCGGTGATATTAATTACAGTACTTTTAAAAATAGTAAAAATACAACTGAAAAATTAGAATTAAAAAAATATTGCCCAAGATTAAAAAAACATACAGTTCATAAAGAAGTTAAATTAAAAAGTTAAGGCTTTTATATAAAAGCCCTTAGGGCAATAGCTCCAACGGTAGAGCGCCGGATTCCAAATCCGATGGTTGGGGGTTCGAATCCCTCTTGCCCTGCCACAAAATAAGGTTAAATATGGAAAAACTAATAACTTATTTTAAATTGTCAAAAGCTGAATTATCAAAAGTTATTTGGCCTTTGAAAGAGCAAGTTAGAAATGCTTATATTACCGTTTTTGTAGTTGTTACTGTTGTTTCATTATTTTTAGCATTGGTTGACTTGATTATGTCATTTTCATTATCTAAGATTATAGGATAAAATAATGAATCATAAATGGTATGCAATTCAAACTTATGCAGGTAGTGAAATGGCTGTAAAAAGAGCCATAGAAAATTTAGTTAGAGATCATGGAATTCAAGAGCAATTGTTAGAAGTAATTGTTCCAACTGAAGATGTGATTGAATTTAAAAATGGTAAAGAAAAAATAAGCGAAAGAAGTTTGTATTCAGGCTATGTATTTGCCAATATTGACTTATCAACAGAACTTTGGCATAAAATTCAATCTTTGCCAAAAGTTGGTCGTTTTATAGGGGAAAGTAAAAAACCAACCCCATTGAGTGAAAAAGATATCAATCTTATTTTAGAAAAGGTGAAAAATAAAGCAGCACCTAAACCTAAAATTTCATTTGATAAAGAAGAAAGTGTAAGAATAACCGAAGGTCCTTTTGCAAACTTTGTTGGTATTGTAGAAGAATATGATATGGTTAGAGGGGTTTTAAAGCTAAATGTTTCAATATTTGGCAGATCAACTCCAGTAGAGATCTTATACTCTCAAGTTGAAAAAATAGTTTGATAATATAGCAAGTAAAGGAGTAAGGTTATGGCTAAAAAAGTCGTAGGAGAAATAAAATTACAAATAGCTGCTACTAAGGCTAATCCATCACCTCCAGTTGGTCCTGCTTTGGGTCAACAAGGTGTTAATATTATGGAATTTTGTAAGGCATTTAATGAAAGAACAAAAGATATGGCTGGCTTTAATATTCCAGTTGTTATTACTGTTTATGCAGATAAAAGCTTTACATTTATCACAAAACAACCACCAGCTACTGATTTAATCAAAAAAGCTGCAGGTATTTCTAAAGGTGCGGATAATCCTTTAAAAAATAAAGTAGGTAAATTAACTAAAGCACAAGTTTTAGAAATTGTTGATAAAAAAATAGCTGATATGAACACAAAAGATAGAGAGCAAGCTGCTAAGATTATTATGGGTTCTGCTCGTTCTATGGGTGTTGAAATCGTAGATTAATACTCTTTACCGCCAAGAGTTTAAAAAGGCGGTAGCACTTTATATAAAATGCGGAGAAAAATTAATGTCAAAAAATACTAAAAGATTTACAGAATTATTAAAAAAAATAGATTCAAATAAAAATTACTTAATGGATGAAGCAATAAGCACAGTTAAAACTCTTGCATCTGCTAAATTTGATGAAACAGTTGAAATTGCTTTAAAATTAAATGTTGATCCAAGACATGCAGATCAGATGGTAAGAGGTAGTGTAGTTTTACCTTGTGGTACAGGTAAAAAAGTGCGTGTTGCTGTTATAGCAAAAGATGCAAAAGCTGATGAGGCAAAAAATGCAGGTGCTGATATAGTTGGTAGTGATGATTTAGTAGAAGAAATTCAAAAAGGAAATATGAATTTTGATGTTTTAATTGCTACTCCAAATTTGATGGGTTTAGTTGGTAAAGTAGGTCGTATTTTAGGACCTAAAGGTTTAATGCCAAATCCTAAGACAGGTACTGTGACAATGGATGTTGCACAAGCTGTGAATAATGCTAAAAATGGTCAAGTTAACTTCCGTGTTGATAAGCAAGGAAATATCCATGCAGGTTTAGGTAAAGTTAACTTTACTCAAGAACAATTAAAAGAAAATATGACAGCATTTGTAAAAGCTATTAATAAACACAAGCCAGCTGCTGCAAAAGGAAGATATATTAAAAATGCTAGTCTTTCTTTAACTATGAGTCCTTCTCTTTCTCTTGATACTCAAGAATTACTTGATACAAAATAAAATTAATGAGAGTTTTACTCTCATTAATAAAAATTAGATAAGATAATAACTTTTATTTTATCTAATTTTTATCTTAGATTGGAGATAGCCGAGGTCCTAGGACTTAATTAGATTTTTCTGCTCTGCTTGAAATCACCGGTCGGAAAGGAGTAAAGATGACTAAAAGCCAAAAAGTTGAACTTGTTTCTAAACTTGAAGAAGGTTTTAAAGTTAGTGAGGCTGTTGTAGTTTGTAACTATAAGGGTTTAAATACTAAAAAACTTGAAGAGTTAAGAAATAATGCGAGAGAAATGGATGTTAAAGTTCAAATTATTAAAAATACTTTAGCAAGTATTGCTCTTAAAAATGCCGGCAAAGATGGAATGGAACTTAAAGATACTAATATTTATCTTTGGGGTGAAGACCAATTAAATGTTTCAAAAGTTGCTGATAAATTTAGCGAAGCTAATCAAGCATTTGAGATCAAAACTGCATTTATCGAAGGCGAAGTTGCTTCTGTAGATAAAGTTAAAGCTTTAGCTAAAATGCCTTCTCGTAATGAATTACTTGCTATGCTTTTGCAAGTTTGGAATGCACCAATCACCAATTTTACAATTGGATTAAATGCATTAAAAGAAAAAAAAGAAGCTGAATAAAATTATAAAAAGGATAAAAAATGGCAATTACTAAAGAAGATGTATTAGAATTTATTTCTAACCTAAGTGTTCTTGAGCTTTCAGAATTAGTAAAAGAATTTGAAGAAAAATTTGGTGTTTCTGCTGCTCCAGTTATGGTTGCGGGTGCTGCTGTTGCGGGTGCTGCTGGCGGTGCTGCTGAAGAAAAAACTGAATTTGATATTGTATTACAAGATGGTGGCGATAAAAAAATTAATGTAATTAAAGTTGTTCGTGCTTTAACTGGTCTTGGATTAAAAGAAGCAAAAGATGCAGTTGAGCAAACTCCATCAGTTCTTAAAGAAGGTGTTAGTAAAGCTGAAGCTGAAGAAGCTAAAAAACAACTTGAAGAAGCTGGCGCTAAGGTTGAACTTAAATAATTTTTTATTTTTAAAAGAAAGGATTTTATATCCTTTCTTGTTTTCCTTTAATAAGGATTCTTTCTTTCAATACTTTTACCATGGGGTATAATAATATGTTAAATTCACAATCAGGAAATCGTTTAAGAATAGACTTCTCGAATGTTCCACAACAAATAGACATTCCAAATTTATTACAATTACAAAAAAAGAGTTTTGATTATTTTTTAAATTTAGATGCAAAAAATTCAGAAAGTGGAATTGAAAAAGTTTTCAAATCTATCTTTCCAATCCATGATCCGCAAAATAGATTAAGTTTAGAATATGTAAGTAGTGAAGTAGGTAAACCTAAATATACCATTAGAGAGTGCATGGAAAGAGGTTTAACTTATTCTGTAAATTTGAAAATGAAAATCCGTTTAACTTTACATGAAAAAGATGAAAAAACGGGTGAAAAAATCGGTATAAAAGATATCAAAGAACAAGAAATTTATATTAGAGAAATTCCTTTAATGACAGATAGAATTTCTTTTATAATTAATGGGGTTGAAAGAGTTGTTGTAAATCAACTTCATAGAAGTCCAGGTGTTATTTTTAAAGAAGAAGAAAGTTCTACTGTTGCAAATAAATTAGTATATACAGCTCAAATTATACCAGATCGTGGTTCTTGGCTTTATTTTGAATATGATGCAAAAGATGTGCTTTATGTGCGTATTAATAAAAGAAGGAAAGTGCCTATTACTATTTTATTTAGAGCACTTGGTTATAAAAAGCAAGATATTATAAAATTATTTTACCCTATACAAACTATTCATGTTAAAAAAGATAAATTTTTAACTGAATTTAATCCAAATGACTTTTTAGATAGAGTCGAATATGACTTAAAAGATGAAAAAGGCAATGTTGTACACCAAGCCGGTAAAAGAATGACAAAGAAAAAAGCTGAGCAACTTATAAAAGACGGTGTTAAATGGGTTGAATATCCAATTGAAATTTTAACAAATAGATATTTAGCTAACCCTATTATTAATAAAGAAACCGGTGAGGTTTTGTTTGATTCTTTAACGCTATTAGATGAGGGAAAATTAGCTAAAATTAAAGAAGAAAAACAATTTGATATTGCAAATGACTTAGCAAATGGAGTTGATGCTGCTATTATTAATTCTTTCATTCAAGATAATGAGACTTTAAAATTATTAAAACAAACTGAAAATATAGAAGATGAAAATGATTTAGCAGCTATTAGAATTTATAAAGTAATGAGACCAGGTGAGCCTGTAGTAAAAGATGCTGCAAAAGCTTTTGTAAATGATTTATTTTTTAATCCTGAAAGATATGATCTAACAAAAGTTGGTCGTATGAAAATGAATCATAAACTAGGATTAGATACACCTGAATATGTTACAGTTTTAACAAATGAAGATATAGTAAAAACTGCAAAATATTTAATTAAAGTAAAAAATGGTAGAGGCCATATTGATGATAGAGATCATTTAGGTAATCGTCGTATTAGATCGATTGGAGAGCTTTTAGCTAATGAACTTCATGTGGGTCTTGCTAAAATGCAAAAATCAATTAGAGATAAATTTACCGCATTAAATGCAGATATTGATAAAGTAATGCCTTATGACTTAATCAATCCTAAAACAATTACTGTGACAATTATGGAATTTTTTACCGGTGGTCAATTGTCTCAATTTATGGATCAAACAAATCCATTAAGCGAGGTAACTCATAAGCGTCGTTTATCTGCGCTTGGCGAGGGTGGTTTAGTAAAAGAAAGAGCGGGTTTTGAAGTGCGTGATGTCCATGCAACGCATTATGGAAGAATTTGCCCTGTTGAAACTCCAGAAGGTCAAAATATCGGTTTGATTAATACGCTTTCAACTTATGCTAAAGTAAATGATCTAGGTTTTGTTGAAGCACCTTATAAGAAAGTAGAAAATGGAAAAGTAAGCAATGAAATTGTTTATTTAACCGCTACTCAAGAAGAAGGTTTAGTGATCGCAGCTGCTTCAACTAAAATTGATGAAAAAGGTAATATTGTTGAAGAATTTGTTGAAGCAAGACAAGATGGTGAAACAATCTTAGCAAGAAGAGAAGAAGTGCATTTGATTGATCTTTGTTCAGGTATGATAGTAGGGGTCGCAGCTTCTTTGATTCCATTTTTGGAGCATGATGATGCAAACAGAGCCCTGATGGGTTCAAACATGCAGCGTCAAGCAGTGCCTTTACTAACCGCACAAGCACCTATAGTAGGTACTGGTATGGAAAAAATCATTGCACGTGATGCTTGGGAAGCTATTAAAGCTAAAAGAGCAGGTATTGTAGAAAAAGTTGATAATAAAAATATTTTTATTTTGGGCGAAGATGAAAATGGACCATTTATTGATCATTATAAAATGGAAAAAAATCTAAGAACTAACCAAAATACAACTTTTATTCAACACCCGATTGTGAAAAAAGGCGAATTTATTCAAGCAGGTCAAATTATTGCAGATGGTCCAAGTATGGACCAAGGAGAGCTTGCTATTGGTAAAAATGCTTTGATCGCATTTATGCCATGGCATGGATATAATTATGAAGATGCTATTGTAATTAGTGAGAAAATTTTACGCGAAGATACTTTCACTAGTGTTCATATTTATGAAAAAGAAGTAGAGGCTAGAGAACTTAAAGATGGCGTTGAAGAGATTACAAAAGATATTCCAAATGTTAAAGAGGAAGATTTAGCACATCTTGATGAGAGTGGTATTGCAAAAATAGGAACTCATATAAAGCCTGGTATGATTTTGGTAGGTAAAGTTTCACCTAAAGGTGAGGTAAAACCTACGCCTGAAGAAAGATTACTAAGAGCTATTTTTGGTGAAAAGGCAGGACATGTTGTAAATAAATCTTTATATGCAACTGCTTCATTGGAAGGTGTTGTTGTAGATGTAAAAATATTTACTAAAAAAGGTTATGAAAAAGATGCTCGTGCTGTAAAAGCCTATGATGATGAAAAATTAAATCTTGAAAAAGAACATCACGATAGACTTTTGATGATGGACAGAGAAGAAACTTTAAGAGTATGTTCTTTGCTTTCTAAATCACCTTTAAATTCAGACGAAGAAATAAATGGTGTTAAATATAAAAAAGGTTCCAAGGTAGAAATTACCGAGTTGGAAAAAATTAATCGTTTTGCATTAAATTCTTTAGTTAAAGCTTATTCTAAAGAAGTGCAAAAAGAATATGATGATTTAAAAAATCACTTCCAAAACGAGAAGAAAAAGCTTAAAACAGAGCATGATGAAAAATTAGAAATTTTAGAAAAAGATGATATTTTACCAAGTGGAGTGGTAAAACTTGTTAAAGTATATATTGCGACTAAGAGAAAATTAAAAGTTGGGGATAAAATGGCAGGACGCCATGGAAATAAAGGTATTGTATCTAATATCGTTCCAGAAGTTGATATGCCTTATTTACCTGATGGAAGACCTATTGATATAGCTTTAAATCCTCTAGGGGTTCCAAGTCGTATGAATATAGGACAAATTCTTGAAAGTCACTTAGGGATTGTTGGTATGAGACTAGGTGATCAAATTCAAGAAATTTTTGATAGAAAACAAAAAGATTTTGTAAAAGAATTACGCGAAAAAATTCTTGAAATTTGTAGTGTATCTAGACTTGAGCTAGAAAAGAAATTTGTACAAACTTTAAATGATGAGCAACTTATTTCTTATGCTAGAGATTGGGCTAAAGGGGTAAAATTTGCTACTCCTGTATTTGAAGGTGTAACGGTTGAAGAATTTGGTAAGCTTTTTGAAATGGCTAAAATAGCTATGGATGGAAAAAGCGAACTTTATGATGGAAGAACTGGTGAAAAAATGGCAGAGCGTGTGCATGTTGGATGTATGTATATGCTTAAATTACACCATTTAGTAGATGAAAAAGTTCACGCAAGAAGCACTGGACCTTATAGCTTAGTAACACAACAACCAGTTGGTGGTAAAGCATTATTTGGTGGGCAAAGATTTGGTGAGATGGAAGTTTGGGCTCTTGAAGCTTATGGAGCAGCTCATACTTTAAGAGAAATGCTTACTATTAAATCTGATGATGTTGAGGGTAGATTTAGTGCTTATAAAGCTTTAACAAAAGGCGAGAATGTTCCAGCAACAGGTATTCCAGAGACATTCTTTGTACTTACAAATGAATTAAAATCTCTTGCTTTAGATGTTGAGATTTTTGATAAGGATGAGAATAATGAGTAAATTTAAACCTATCGAAATAAAAGAAGATGGCAGACCTAGAGACTTTGAAGCTTTTCAATTAAGACTTGCAAGTCCTGAAAAAATCAAATCATGGTCTTATGGGGAAGTAAAAAAACCAGAAACGATTAATTATAGAACTTTAAAGCCTGAAAGAGATGGGCTTTTTTGTGCTAAAATTTTTGGACCAGTAAGAGATTATGAGTGTCTTTGTGGTAAGTATAAAAAAATGCGTTTTAAGGGCATTAAGTGTGAAAAATGTGGTGTTGAAGTTACTAGTTCTAAAGTGCGTCGTTCAAGAATGGGGCATATTGAGCTAGTTACCCCAGTAGCACATATATGGTATGTGAACTCTTTACCAAGTCGTATCGGTACTTTACTCGGCGTAAAGATGAAAGACTTAGAACGCGTATTATATTATGAAGCATATATAGTAGAAAATCCAGGTGATGCATACTATGATAATGAAAATACTAAAAAAGTTGAATTTTGTGATGTGTTAAATGAAGAGCAGTATTTAAATTTAATGCAACGCTATGAAAGTAGTGGATTTAAAGCTAGAATGGGTGGTGAAGTTGTTAGAGATTTACTAGCAAATTTAGATCTTGTCGAGCTTTTAAATAAATTAAAAGAAGATATTGCAGCAACTAATTCAGAAGCAAAGAAAAAAACTATCATCAAACGCTTAAAAGTGGTAGAAAATTTCTTAAATAGTAATTTAAATAGCAATACAAATATTGATGAAGTAGTACCAAATCGTCCTGAGTGGATGATGATCACAAATTTACCTGTATTACCACCTGATTTAAGACCTTTGGTAGCTTTAGATGGTGGAAAATTTGCAGTTTCTGATGTGAATGATTTATATAGAAGGGTTATCAATAGAAATACGCGTTTAAAAAGACTTATGGAGCTTGATGCACCTGAAATTATCATTAGAAATGAAAAAAGAATGCTACAAGAAGCAGTTGATGCTTTGTTTGATAATGGCAGAAGAGCAAATGCAGTTAAAGGTGCAAATAAGCGCCCATTGAAATCTTTAAGTGAAATTATCAAAGGTAAACAAGGTCGTTTTAGACAAAATCTACTTGGTAAAAGGGTGGATTTCTCAGGTCGTAGTGTTATTGTTGTTGGACCAAAACTTAGAATGGATCAATGCGGTTTACCTAAAAAAATGGCTTTAGAATTATTTAAACCACATTTGTTAGCTAAGCTTGAAGAAAAAGGTTATGCAACTACCGTAAAACAAGCTAAAAAAATGATAGAAAACAAAACTAATGAGGTTTGGGAGTGCTTAGAAGAGGTTGTTAAAGGTCATCCTGTAATGCTTAACCGTGCTCCAACCTTGCATAAACTTTCTATCCAAGCTTTTCATCCTGTGCTTGTAGAGGGTAAAGCGATTCAACTTCATCCATTAGTGTGTGCGGCATTTAATGCTGACTTTGACGGGGACCAAATGGCTGTGCATGTGCCTTTATCTCAAGAGGCAATAGCTGAGTGTAAAGTATTAATGCTCTCATCTATGAATATCTTGCTTCCAGCAAGTGGTCGTTCTGTAACTGTGCCTTCTCAAGATATGGTTTTGGGGATTTATTATCTGTCTTTAGAAAAAGATGGTGCTAAAGGTGAGCATAAAATTTGCACAGGTATTGAAGAGGTTATGATTGCTCTAGAAGCAAAATCTTTAGATATTCATGCAAGCATTAGAAGTGTGGTTGATGGAAGAAAAATCACAACAACCGCGGGTAGATTGATTATTAAGTCTATCTTACCTGATTTTGTTCCTGAAAATATGTGGAATAAAGTCATGAAGAAAAAAGATATTGCAGCTTTGGTTGATTATGTTTATAAAGAGGGTGGCCTTGAAGTAAGTGCTAGCTTTTTAGATAAACTAAAAGATCTTGGTTTTGAATATGCAACAAAAGCAGGTATTTCTATTTCAATTGCTGATATTATTGTGCCTGATCAAAAGCAAAAAAGCATAGAAGAAGCTAAAAAACAAGTAAGAGAAATTCAAAATTCATATAATTTAGGTTTGATTACTTCGGGTGAAAGATATAATAAGATTATCGATATTTGGAAAAGCACTAATAATATCTTGTCAAAAGATATGATGGAGTTAATTAAAAAAGATAAAGAAGGATTTAACTCTATTTATATGATGGCAGATTCTGGTGCTAGAGGTTCAGCAGCTCAAATTTCACAGCTTGCTGCGATGAGGGGTCTTATGGCAAAACCTGATGGCTCAATTATTGAAACACCGATTATTTCAAATTTCCGTGAAGGACTTAATGTTCTTGAATATTTTATTTCAACTCATGGTGCTAGAAAAGGTCTCGCAGATACAGCATTAAAAACAGCAAATGCAGGTTATTTAACAAGAAAGCTTATCGATGTGGCGCAAAATGTAAAAGTTACAATGGATGATTGTGGCGCACATGAGGGTGTTGAAATTAATGAAATCACAGCAGATGGTGTTGTGATTGAAACCTTAGAGGAAAGAATTTTAGGAAGAGTTTTAGCTGAAAATATTATTGATTCTATTACTAATGAAATTTTATTTTCAGAAGGTACTTTAATAGATGAAGAAAAAGCTAGAGTAATTGTTGAAAGTGGTGTAAAGAGTGTAAGTATTAGAACTCCTATTACTTGTAAAGCTAAAAAAGGAGTTTGTTCTAAATGTTATGGTATTAACCTAGGTGAGGGCAAATTAGTTAAGCCAGGTGAAGCTGTAGGTATTATATCTGCTCAATCAATCGGTGAGCCAGGAACTCAGCTTACACTAAGAACTTTCCATAGTGGTGGTACTGCTAGTACAGATTTACAAGATCGTCAAGTAGTAGCACACAAAGAAGGTTTTGTAAGATTTTATAATCTTAACACTTATGAAGATAGACAAGGTAAAACTATCGTTGCAAATCATCGCAATGCTGCTATTTTACTTGTTGAGCCAAAAATCAAAGCCCCATTTAAAGGAACTATCCATATTGAACATGCGTATGAAGATGTAGTGGTTAGCGTTAAAGCAAAAAACAATGAAGCTAAATTTATATTAAGAAAATATGATTTAGCAAAAGCTAATGAGCTTGCTGGTGTAAGTGGTAATATCGAAGGTAAGTTATATATTCCATATAGCGATGGTGTTGAAGTAGCTGAAAATGAAAGTATTGTTGAAGTGATCAAAGAAGGTTGGAATATACCAAATCGTATTCCTTATGCTAGTGAATTGCTAGTAAAAGATGGTGATCCTATCACTCAAGATATTATAGCAGGTGCAAAAGGCACATTAAAATTTTACATGCTCAAAGGCGATGGTTTAGATAGGATTAAAAATCTTAAAAAAGGTGATGTAGTTAAAGAAAAAGGTGTTTTTGTTGTTATTGCTGATGAAAATGATAGAGAAGCAAAAAGACATTATATACCAAGAGAATCCGTGATTGAATTTGATGATAGTGCTTTTGTGGATAATCCTAAAGCTATCATAGCAAAATCAAGCAAAGAAGATAAAACTATCATTGCTGAATGGGATGCATATAATAACACCGTAATTGCAGAGGTTGCAGGTACTATAAATTTTGAAGATATTGAATCAGGCTATAGTGCTGATGAACAAATTGATGAAGCAACAGGTAAAAGATCGCTTGTTATTAATGAGTATTTACCAAGTGGAGTGCGTCCAGCGTTGTTAATCATAGGTGAAAATGACAAAGTAGTGCGTTATCAATTAGAGCCAAAAACTGTTATTTATGTAAATGATGGTGATAAGGTGAAGCAAGCTGATATTTTAGCTAAAACACCAAAGGCAGCAGCTAAATCAAAAGATATTACCGGGGGTCTTCCAAGAGTATCTGAATTATTTGAAGCAAGAAAGCCAAAAAACACTGCCGTTGTAGCTGAAATTGATGGAGTTGTTAGATTTGATAAGCCTTTAAGATCAAAAGAAAGAATCATTATTCAAGCAGAAGATGGAAGTAGTGCAGAGTATTTGATAGATAAATCAAAACGTATTCAAGTAAGAGATGGTGAGTTTATCCATGCGGGTGAAAAATTAACCGATGGAGTTATTTCAAGCCATGATGTACTTAGAATTTTAGGTGAAAAAGCATTACATTATTATCTTATTTCTGAAATTCAGCAAGTTTATCGCGGTCAAGGTGTTGTGATTTCTGATAAGCATATTGAAATCATCGTATCACAAATGCTAAGACAAGTTAAAATTGTAGATAGTGGTCATACTAACTTCATCGTGGGTGATTTAGTTTCAAGAAGAAAATTCAGAGAAGAAAATGAAAGAATTTTAAGATATGGTGGTGAGCCTGCTGTGGCTGAACCTGTGTTACTTGGGGTAACAAGAGCGGCTATTGGAAGTGATAGCGTGATTTCAGCTGCTTCTTTCCAAGAAACAACAAAAGTTTTAACAGAAGCAAGTATTGCAGGTAAATTTGATTATCTTGAAGATCTAAAAGAAAATGTAATCTTAGGTCGTATGATTCCTGTTGGAACAGGATTATATCAAGAGCAAAAACTTAAATTAAAAGAAAAAGAATAAAAATCCCTAGCTAGGGATTTTTATTGATATATATTTTCTAATTCCGGAAAATATAATTTTAAATCTTGTTCTATTTTGTATTTTTCTTCTAGTAAAATTTTTTGATTTTTTTCTTTAAAATTTGCATTTGAGTAAAATATATGATATGAAATACTAATTGCAGCTATAATTTTTTCATCGTATTCAATTCCTATGGCCATACACTCAATTTCTGGGTTCATTTCCCCACTTTCTAATGCTATTTTATTTTTTTTGATAGAAGATAATTCTTCGTAAAGCTCTTTTAGATTATTTAATGTATTTGGTGTTATTTTTTCAAAAGGATTTGGATAAATTTTTTCAAGCTCTTTATAGGTTTTCTTTTCTAGTAATGCTTTTCCTAAAGATGTAGCGTAAGCTGGATATGAAGCACCGACAAAAGACTTGATTTGTATTTGATTATCCGAATCAAGTTTTTCTAAATAAAATACATTTCCTTCTTTTAATATTCCCATTTGGCATGTTTGTCCTGTTAAGTTTCTGATGTTTTTCATATGTTTTTTAATTAATTCTAATGCGCTATTTTTTATTGAAATACAACGGCTAATTTCTAAAATTTTATAATCTAATGTGTAAAATTTATTTTTATCACATTTAATGTAATTTTTAGCTTGTAAAGTTTGAAGTATAGGAGAAAGTGTCCCTGGAGGGATATTTAAATCTTTTGCAATAGAGCTTAGTGTATTTTTTTGATTATTATTGCCCAATAATTCTAAAATTTTTAAAACTCTTAATGTTGGTTGATGTGTCATTTTACTCCTTTTTCAATAGATAAATTCTATCATATTTTTTTACTTTTAGTAACATTTTTAATAATATAAAAAATATTTTCTATTAGTAGTTTTTGCTTTAGATGATTGATTATAACTACTTTTATAAGACTTTTGTATTGTTTTTTTATCATTTTGATGTTTTTAAAAATTTCTATTTTTAGCTATATTTTTTGTATATAAAAATATTTTTGTATATACAAAAAATGAAAGGAAAAATATGGGAATATTAAAGGGAACTTTACCAGCCTTATTAACTCCATATGATATGAGTGGAAATATTAATGAAAACGAATTTATTAAATACTGCGAATTTGGTATCTCAAAAGGTTTAAATGGATTATTTTGTAATGGTAGTGCAGGAGATTCTCAAGCTTTAGGTATAGAAGAGCAAATCAAAATAATGAAACTTACAAAAGAAGCTGCAAAAAATAATCTCCCTATTATTACAGGTATTGCATCAACAGTTTATCAAAATACTTTTACTTTGGCGCAAAAAGCATATGAATTAGGGCTTGATGCTTTATTACTTGCTATGCCTTATTATTATAAATTAAGTGAAGACGCACTTTTTGAATATATTAAAGATTTATCTTCTAAAGTGAAGCTTCCTTTGTATATTTATAACATCCCTCTTTTTGCACCAGCGCTAAGATTGAAATTTATAGAAAGGGTTTCAAAGCTTGATAATATTGCGGGTATAAAAGATAGCAGTGGAGATGCTTTGCTTTTAAATCATATATTAGATGTAGTGCCTAGTGATTTTGATGTTTTTGTAGGAAGAGAAGAATTTTATGCAGGAGCACTACTGATAGGGGCAAAGGGTTCTATGACTAGTATAGGTGGTGTTTTTCCAGAACTTATGAGTGAAATTTATAAATCAATCAATGAAAAAAATATAGATAGAGCTTTGCTGATTCAAAAAAGTTTATTAAAAGCTATAAGATTTGGTATGAGCATAGCTTTTCCTATGGGATTTGCTTTGCTTTTAAAAGCCAGAGGATTTGAATTTGCAAATACAAGCATCCATCCTTTATCACATGCCACAAAAGAAGAATTAAATACTCGTTTTAATGAAGCTAAAGAACTTGTTAAAACTATAGAAAAAGAAACGGGTATAAAATTATGAAAGCCTATATTATAGTCAATGAAAAAGATAATGTCGCTACTGCTTTGCGTAATTTTAAAAAAGGTGAAATCGTGGAAAATATAGAACTTTTAGATGATATTGCAAGTGGACATAAATTCGCACTAAAAGATATAAAAAAAGATGAAGTTGTCATCAAATATGCAGAAGCTATAGCTAGTGCAAGTTGTGATATTAATAAAGGTGAATGGGTGCATATTCACAATAGTGCAGGTATTAGAGGTCGTGGGGATAAGGAATAAATATGAAAAAGATAATGGGTTATAGAAGAGAAGATGGAAAATTTGGCTTGAGAAATAAAGTCATTATTATACCAAGCGTGCATTGTGCTAATAAGGTGTGCGAAAATATAGCCAGAAAATGCAATGGGGCAGTATATATTAATCATCAACATGGCTGTTCTCAACTCGAATTTGATGCTTTGCAAACTAGAGATGTTTTAATAGGCCATGGAAGTAATGCTAATGTTTTTGGTGTTTTAATTGTAGGACTTGGTTGTGAGGTAATACAAGCGAAAATAGTAGCTGAAAAAATAAAAGAAGTGACACCTTATAAGATGGTTGAATATTTAGTAATACAAGAGTGCGGTGGTAGTAAAAATACCATAGAAAAGGGTGTTAAAATAGTAAATCAAATGCTTGAAAATGCTGCAAAATTGGAAAAAACAGATGGCGATTTTAGTGATTTGATTTTAGGCACAGAATGTGGTGGTAGCGATAGTTATAGCGGTCTTAGTGCCAATCCTGCTTTAGGAAGTTTAAGTGATTTTGTAATTGATGAAGGTGGTGCAGTAATTTTAGCAGAAACTACAGAGCTTATAGGGTGTGAAGCCATACTTGCTAAGAGAGCAAAAAATGATGAAGTAGCTAAAAAGGTATATGATAAGATTTTAGGCTATGAGAATTTAGTTAAATCTTTTCATGCTGATATACGCGGAGCAAATCCTAGTCCGGGAAATATTGCAGGTGGGCTTAGCACTATAGAAGAAAAGTCTTTAGGTTGTGTTTATAAAGCAGGTACTAGAACTTTAATGGATGTGATTGATTATGCTAAACCTGTAATTTCCAAAGGACTTACTTTTATGAATACGCCAGGTAATGATATAGAACAACTTAGCGCTATGGTGGCAGGTGGAGCAAATATTTGTGTTTTTACTACAGGTCGTGGTACTCCTACAGGTTCAGCTATTGTGCCTACTATTAAAATGAGTTCTAATACTTTTTGTTATGAAAATATGAATGATGCTATTGATATTAATGCAGGAAGTATTATAGATGGGATTAAGACAAAAGAAGAAGTGCGTGATGAGCTTATAGATTTGATCATAAGAATTTCAAATGGAGAATTGGTAAAGGCAGAGTTAAATGAACAAAATGATTTTTCAGTTTGGAGACTTGCTACAACTTGCTAAATTAATAAAAAAGGATATATTATGGATTTAAAAATTAAAAATAAAATTTGTATCATCACAGGTGGTGCTAAAGGGATTGGTTATGGTATTGCTAAATTATGGGCTTTAGAAGGTGGGATTCCAATTATTTTTTCAAGAAGTGAAATTTCTAAAGAAAAAGATGATGAGCTAAAAGACATTTGCGGAAATTATGGATTTTATCAAATAGATTTAAAAAATACAGAACAAATTTCAACACTTGTTAAAAGTGTTGTTAATATATATGGTGGAATTTATGCTTTGGTTAATAATGCTGGAGCAAATGATAATTTACATATAGAAGATGCTACAACTGAAGAATTAATTAAATCTTATGAAAATAATCTTTTTCATTATTATACTATGACTAAAGAATGCTTACCATATATTAAAAAGCAACAAGGAAGTATATTAAATATCACAAGTAAAACCGGCTTAACAGGACAAGGTAGAACTTCAGCTTATGCTTCAGCAAAAGCTGCTCAAATAGGTTTTACAAGAGAATGGGCTTGCGCTTTTGCAAAAGATAATATTAGAATTAATGCTATAGCACCGGCTGAAGTTATGACTCCTCTTTATGAAAAATGGTTGTCAAATTTTCCAAATCCAAAAGCTCAATATGAAAAAATAGCAAAATGCATACCATTAGGTCATCGTTTTACAACTATAGAAGAAATAGCAAACACAGCAGTTTTTACACTAAGCCCTCTTGCTTCACACACAACAGGGCAAATTTTAACTCCTGATGGTGGATATATCCATTTAGATAGAGCTCTAAATTGGGATGAAATTTAATAATAAGGATGATGTATGTTAAATAACTCTAAAAATATAAAAATAGCAATTATTTTAGTAACTTCTCTTTTCTTTTTATGGGGAGTTAGTTATGGGCTGATTGATGTGATGAATAAGAATTTTCAAAATCATTTACATATCACTCAACATGAAAGTGGATTTTTGCAACTCGCTTATTTTGGTGCTTATTTTATCATAGCATTACCTGCTGGATATATAGCAAATAAATACTCTTATAAAATTGGTATTATTTTTGGGTTAATCTTGTATGCAATAGGTTGTTTATTGATTATTCCAGCTACAAATTTAGCTAATTTTTACTTATTTTTATTTGCTTTTTTTATTTTAGCTTGCGGTATTGGTTCTTTGGAAACTAGTGCTAATCCTTATATGGTAAAACTTGGTGATGAGAAAAATGCTAGTTTTAGAATTAATGCTGCGCAAAGTTTTAATGGTTTGGGTCAATTTTTAGGACCTATCATAGGTGGAGCTTTGTTTTTATCTATTACAAAACAAGAAGAAGGTGCAAGTAAAGAACAAATAGAAGCTGCATTACTTGCTAATATGGGTAATGTCCAGCTAGTGTATGTTGGTATTGCGGCAATTGTTATTTTGATCTTGATTGCTTTTGCATTGAATAAAATTCCGGAAGGATCGGCAGTAAGTAGTGATTATGAACAAAAAGATACCTCAAAACCTATTGGAGTTTTTAAGCATAAACATTTTAATTTTGGATTGCTAGCACAATTTTTGTATATAGCAAATCAAGTTAGTGCAGGAGCTTTTTTTATAAATTATCTTAGTGAGCATAATGAAAATCTAAAAGATGAACAAGGGGCTTATTATTTTTCGATAGCTTTAATTGCTTTTATGTTAGGTCGTATTCTTTCTACGCCTTTGATGAAGAAAATTAAAGGTGAGACTATTTTAGGATGGTATTCTTTTATTAATGTGACTTTATGTGTATGCTTGTATTTTGCTAGCGGATTTATTAGTATAGTTATTTTAATTGCATTATTTTTCTTTATGTCCATTTCTTTTCCTACTATTTTTGCAGTTGCAACAAAAAATCTTCCTTTTAATCAAGTGAAATTAGGTGGTTCTTTACTTGTTATGAGTATAGTTGGTGGTGCTATTATGCCTATTATCATGGGTTTAATTAATGATTATTTTGGAACAAGCATGGGATATTTGGCTATGGCCCCATTATTTTTATATGTATCATGGTATGGTTTTTTTGGTTCTAAAATAAAGGCTTAAAAATGCAAAAAATTTTTGATTCTCATTTGCATCTTTGGGATTTAAGTAAAATGCCTATTTCGTGGATAAAAGGCAATAATAGATTGGAACAAAATTATGATTTTTTAAGGGCAAAAAATGAGTATAAAGAATTTGATTTTTTAGGTGCGATGTATGTTGAAACAAATAGTGATGATTTGGAAAAAGAAGCTTTATTTGCATTAAAGCAAAAACAAGAACATGGTATTTTTATTTGTTTAGCTGATTTAAAGTACAAAGAACACTTATGTGCTTTTAGAGAGGTAATGCATACTAGTAAAAAGGGTGCTAAGAGACTATTTGAAGCAGATTTTAAAGAAAAATTAGAACTTCTAAATGTTTTTAATATACCTTTTGAAGCTTGCATGAAAAATGAAGAACTTTGGATATTGGAAAAGTTTTTATTTGATAATCCTAATTTAAAAGTAGTTTTAAATCATATGGGCAGTCCTAAAATTAACTATTTTGATGAATATAAAAAAATATTACATAAATTAAAAGATTTCCCAAATTTATGGATAAAAATTTCCGTACCAGATGATTTTACGATAAAAATTCATAGAGATTTTATATCTCAATGTTTTTCATTTTTAAAGAATGTTTTTAGTGAAGATAAATTTATATTTGGTAGTAATTATCCTGTGGCAAAAATAGCTCCAGCTAAATGGGCTAAATTTATCATAGAAGGAAATATTTTTAAAGATTTGGACAAGATATTTTATAAAAATGCTTTATCAATTTATAAGGAGGATAGGTGCAAAGATATGGTCAAATTATAAAAATTAAAAAGGAAAAAATACAAGAGTATAAAGATCTTCATGCAAAGCCTTATAAAGGTGTTTGTGAGATGATTAAAGAATGTAATATACAAAATTATTCTATTTATTTATTTGGAGAATATTTGTTTGCATATTTTGAATATACAGGTGTTGATTTTGATGCAGATATGGCTAAGATGGCAAAAGATAAAAATACACAACAATGGTGGAAAGTTACAGATCCCTGCCAAATATCTTTAGCTCATGCAGGACAAAAGTGGCTAAATATGGAAGAAGTATTTCATTTAGATTAAAAAAGGAGAAAAAATGACAACTTATTTAAATTATATTGACGGTGAATTTATCCCACACAATGGCGAATTTATAGAAGTTTTAAATCCCGCTACCAAAGAAGTAATATCAAGAGTGGCAAGTGCTTCTTTAGAAGATACACAAAGAGCAATTGAAGCAGCTAAAAAGGCACAAAAAAATTGGGAAGCTAAACCAGCGATTGAAAGAGCAAATCATTTAAGAGAAATAGCTAGTTTAATACGCAAAAATGCTAATTTTTTAACAGAAATTTTAATGCAAGAGCAAGGAAAAACTAGAGCTTTAGCTAGTGTAGAGATTAATTTTACGGCAGATTATATGGATTATACTGCTGAATGGGCTAGAAGATATGAAGGCGAAATTATACAAAGTGATAGAGCTAATGAGCATATATATTTATATAAAAGCGCCATTGGTGTAATTGGTGGAATTTTACCTTGGAATTTTCCATTTTTTCTAATCGCAAGAAAGATGGCACCTGCTTTACTAACAGGCAACACCATTGTTATAAAACCAAGCAGTGAAACTCCAAATAATGCTTTTGAATTTGCAAAGCTTGTCTCGCAAAGTTCTTTACCAAAAGGTGTATTTAATTTAGTTGCAGGTAAGGGTAGTGTGGTAGGACATGAATTATCAAGTAATGAAAACATAGGTATGGTAAGTCTTACAGGGAGTGTTGAAGCAGGAACTAGAGTGATGGAAGCTGCAGCTAAAAATATCATTAAGGTTTCTCTAGAACTTGGCGGAAAGGCACCGGCTATAGTGTGTAAAGATGCAGATATTGATTTAGCGGTAGAAGCGATTAAGGCAAGTAGAATTTGCAATAACGGACAAGTTTGCAATTGTGCCGAAAGAGCTTATGTGCATACAAGTGTTTATGATGAATTTGTAGATAAATTTGTAAAAGCCATGAGTAAAGTAAGTGTTGGAAACACTTTGAAAGGCGATTTTGATATGGGTCCGCTTGTCAATCAAGCAGGGGTTGATAATGCTTTAGCAATGCTTGAGAGAGCTACGAATAAAGGAGCAGTTGTAGAATGCGGTGGAAAAATTACCGATACAAGCGGATATTATTTTCCCGCAAGCGTTCTTACAAATGTTAAGCATGAAGATGAGATCATGCAAAAAGAAATTTTTGCTCCGATTTTACCAATTACTAAATTTGATACACTTGATGAGGCAATTGACATGGCAAATGATTGTGAATATGGACTGACAAGTTCTATTTATACACAAAATTTAGATATAGCAATGAGAGCTAGTAGAGAAATAAAATTTGGTGAAACTTATATTAACCGTGAAAATTTTGAAGCAATGCAAGGATTTCATGCAGGTTTTAGAAAAAGTGGCATAGGTGGAGCTGATGGAAAACATGGTCTTGAAGAGTATTTAGCTACCCATGTGGTTTATTTGCAATACAATACCGATAAACAATGATTTTAATCCTATCTATTTTTAGATAGGGTTTGTTTGAAATTTTTAATCAATTTCTCCGCGTTCTTTTAGAATTTTTACAGCCATTGCTTTTTCTGTTCTACCGGCACTAAAAAATCCTTCACTATTTATGATGTTTTTTAATTCATTGCTACTTTTATTCTCTAATCTTATTTTCGTAGCTTGTAATTCTTTGCTTTTTGCATCTAAATTAGCTGCCGCATCTTTTGCTACTTTGCCTACGCTATCCCAAAAACCCATTTTATCTCCTTTTGTTTTTATTGGTGGATTTTATCAAAAAAATAAATCAATAGAAAAGAGCATTTTGAATTTTATACTAAATTTCCCTGCTATTTTGAATTAAATGTTAAATTAGATATTAGTAAATTTTATTCTTTTGTTAAAAATCAAAAATATTCTTTTTATGGTAGTTTTATCTATTTTTTAAGTAAAAATGTTAATTTAATACCTGAATTTAAATTATACTTAGAGGATGATAAATTAATTTGTTTTGATATTATCCATCCAAGTTATACCGCTTTTTGTGAAAAATCAAAGACTTTTTGTGTTTTATGGACTGAATTTAATGAAGATTTTCAAAACTTTTTACATAATTTCGAGCATGATAAACAACTCATTAAAGAAAACACTATGTTTGTAAAAGAGAATATTAAAAATTCTTTTAATATTTCAGCAATCCCTTGGATAAATTTTTGAGAATTTCTCTTTACATTTACCTAAAAAAGAAAATTATTTTTTTCCTATTCTTACAAGTGGGAAAATTATCAAGGAAAAAAATCAATGTTTTATTCCACTAAGTATTAATGTAAATCACGCAAGCACCGATGCTTATCATGTGAGTTTGTTTTTAGAAAATTTGCAAAAAGATTTAAATTGTTTTTAGTTTATATTTTTGTAAGTAAAATTTAGATATTATCCAAAGTTTATTACATTTTTTAAAGAAAGGAATTATTGTGCCTACCATAAATCAATTGGTTAGAAAAGAGCGCAAAAAAGTTTTAGAGAAATCTAAATCTCCAGCGCTTAAAAATTGTCCACAAAGAAGGGGAGTTTGCACTAGGGTTTATACAACAACCCCTAAAAAACCAAACTCAGCGTTAAGAAAAGTTGCCAAAGTAAGACTTACAAGTGGCTTTGAAGTTATTAGTTATATCGGTGGTGAAGGTCACAACCTACAAGAACACAGCATTGTTTTAGTGCGTGGTGGTAGGGTAAAAGACTTACCAGGTGTTAAGTATCACATTGTTCGCGGTGCCTTAGATACTGCAGGTGTTGCAAAAAGAACCGTTTCTCGTTCTAAATATGGTGCGAAACGCCCTAAAGCAGCAGCTAAGTAATAAAATTGCAGACAAATCCGTTAGATTTGATTTTGTTTGAGTAAAATTATAAATTTGAAGGAAAATTATGAGAAGAAGAAAAGCTCCGGTAAGAGAAGTCTTGCCAGATCCGATTTATGGAAACAAAGTAATCACAAAATTCATTAATTCTTTAATGTATGATGGTAAAAAAAGCACAGCTACGACTATTATGTATGGTGCTTTAGAAGCTATCGATAAAAAAGGTGGAGAAAAAAAAGGTATAGAAATTTTTAATGATGCTATTGAAAATATTAAGCCTTTATTAGAAGTTAAATCTCGTCGTGTTGGTGGTGCTACTTATCAAGTGCCAGTAGAAGTACGCCCAGCTAGACAACAAGCTTTAGCTATAAGATGGATTATTTCTTTTGCTAGAAAAAGAAGCGAAAGAACTATGATAGAAAAATTAGCAGCAGAGTTATTAGATGCAGCTAATAGCAAAGGTGCTTCATTCAAGAAGAAAGAAGATACTTATAAAATGGCAGAAGCTAATAAAGCATTTGCTCATTATCGCTGGTAAGAGGAGTAAAATATGTCAAGAAGTACTCCTTTAAAAAGAGTTAGAAATATAGGTATCGCAGCTCATATTGATGCAGGTAAAACAACTACTAGTGAGAGAATTCTTTTCTTTACAGGTATGAGTCATAAAATTGGTGAGGTGCATGATGGTGCAGCTACAATGGACTGGATGGAGCAAGAAAAAGAAAGAGGTATCACAATTACTTCTGCTGCTACAACTTGTTTTTGGAAAAACCATCAAATTAACCTTATAGACACTCCAGGCCACGTTGACTTTACAATCGAAGTTGAAAGATCAATGCGTGTTTTAGATGGTGCAGTTGCGGTGTTTTGTTCAGTAGGTGGAGTTCAACCACAATCAGAAACCGTATGGAGACAAGCTAATAAATACGGTGTTCCAAGAATTGTTTTTGTAAATAAAATGGACAGAATTGGTGCAAATTTCTTTAATGTTGAAGAACAAATCAAAAATCGTTTGAAAGGTAACCCAGTTCCACTTCAAATTCCAATCGGTGCTGAAGATAATTTCAAAGGTGTAATTGATCTTATTACCATGAAAGCTTTGGTATGGGAAGATGAAAATAAACCAACTGATTATGTAGAAAAAGAAATTCCAGCTGAACTTAAAGAAAAGGCTGAAGAATATCGCACAAAAATGATAGAAGCAGTTTCTGAAACAAGCGATGAATTAATGGAAAAATACCTAGGTGGTGAAGAGCTTACTCAAGAAGAAATCAAAGCAGGTATTAAAGCAGGATGTTTAAGTCTTTCTATGGTTCCTATGCTTTGTGGTACAGCTTTTAAAAATAAAGGTGTTCAGCCATTACTTGATGCTGTTGTTGCTTATTTACCAGCTCCTGATGAAGTTGCTAATATTAAAGGTGAATATGAAGACGGTACAGAAGTTTCTGTAAAATCAACTGATGATGGTGAGTTTGCAGGCCTAGCATTTAAAATTATGACTGACCCTTTTGTTGGGCAATTAACTTTCGTTCGTGTGTATAGAGGAAGTTTAGAAAGCGGTTCTTATGCATACAACTCAACAAAAGATAAAAAAGAAAGAATCGGTCGTCTTTTGAAAATGCACTCTAATAAAAGAGAAGAAATTAAAACTTTATATGCAGGAGAAATTGGAGCGGTTGTTGGTCTTAAAGACACACTAACCGGTGATACTTTGGCAAGTGAAAAAGATAAGGTTATTTTAGAGAGAATGGATTTTCCAGATCCTGTTATTTCAGTTGCTGTTGAGCCTAAAACAAAAGCAGATCAAGAAAAAATGTCTATTGCTTTAAATAAATTAGCTCAAGAAGATCCAAGCTTTAGAGTTTCAACAGATGAGGAAAGTGGTCAAACTATCATTTCAGGTATGGGCGAGCTTCACTTGGAAATTATCGTTGATAGAATGCTTCGTGAATTTAAAGTTGAAGCCGAAGTAGGTCAACCTCAAGTTGCTTACCGTGAAACTATTAGAAAAACAGTTGAGCAAGAATACAAATACGCTAAACAATCAGGTGGTCGTGGACAATATGGTCATGTATTCTTAAGACTTGAGCCACTTGAACCAGGTAGTGGATATGAATTTGTAAATGATATCAAAGGTGGGGTAATTCCAAAAGAATATATTCCAGCGGTTGACAAAGGTGTTCAAGAGGCATTACAAAATGGTGTTTTAGCAGGATACCCTGTTGAAGATGTTAAAGTAACTGTTTATGATGGAAGTTACCACGAAGTGGATTCTTCTGAAATGGCATTTAAACTTGCAGCTTCTATGGGCTTTAAAGAAGGTGCTAGAAAAGCAGGTGCTGTAATCTTAGAACCTATGATGAAAGTTGAAGTTGAAACTCCAGAAGAATATATGGGTGATGTTATTGGTGATTTAAATAAACGCCGTGGTCAAGTAAATTCAATGGATGAAAGAGGTGGTAATAAAATTATTACAGCATTTTGTCCTTTGGCCGAGATGTTTGGTTACTCAACCGATCTTAGAAGTCAAACTCAAGGCCGTGCTACTTATTCTATGGAATTTGATCACTATGATGAAGTTCCAAAAAATGTTTCTGAAGAAATTATCAAAAAAAGAAATGGTTAATCTATCAAGATGGGCAAAAAGCTCATCTTGAATTATTTATGTCCTTTTGAATTAATTAAATTAATTGCTCCTTCATTAATTTCATATGCCTTCCCAAAACCTTTAACATATCTTCCATTTTTCAGTATAAGTTGAAATAAATGAAAATCTTGCATATTTTTAATGACTTGGATTATTTCTTTATTGTCTTCATTTTCATAAGTATTTAATACTTGCTCAAATAGCTGATTATCTCTTGTTATTTCTACGCTCTCAACTCTAAATTTAAGTCTTTTCCTTGCAAAGATTGATATACAATCTTTTTCATCTTCTATAAACATAATTTCTATGTTTTTATTATTGTATTTTACTCCTTCAAAATGTTCGGCAATTTCACTAATATAAATATAAAAGTCATTTTTGTTTTTTATAATAGGAGTATATGAACATATGGTTTGATTGTTTAAATTTAAAGACGATATCATAATGCTTTTGTATTCTTGTATAAATTGATTAATTTCATCATGTAGTTGCATAAAAATTTTCCTTGTAAGTTAAAATGAATAAGATTTGAGGGTTGTAGAAAAGTAAAAAGAAGAGTTTGTTACTCTTCTTCATCAGTATTTTTGCGTACAACTTTAATGCGTTCTATGCTATTTCCATCCATCTTTTTGACTTCGTAGTAGCAAAATTTATCTTCTATTCTATCTCCAACCACCGGTAAGCGTCCTAAAAGATTGAAAACATATCCACCTATAGTGACTTGTTCTAATTCTTCATTAAAGCGTATATCAAGCATTTCTTCTACTTCGCTAATTTCATATCTTCCTTGAAATTCATAAATGTTTTCTGCAAGCTTTTTAAAATGTGGACTAGAATCATCATGCTCATCGTTAATATCACCAACAATTTCTTCCATAATATCTTCCATAGTTAAAAGACCAGCGGTTCCACCATATTCATCTACTACTAATGCTGTATGTACTTGTTCTTTATTCATCATAAAAAGAACTTTAGATATGCTGATATTTTCTGGAACTAGGATCATTTTGATTAGAAAATCATCTAAATTTTTCTTATCTTTGCTAAGTTCATTTTGCATAATGTCTCTAATATGCACCATACCTAAAATGATATCTTTAGAACCATCTATATATGGAAAGCGTGTATGTTTATACTGACAAACTATTTGCATATTTTCTTCATAGCTTTTTTGTTTATTAAGACAAATCATATCTTTTCTAGGTGTCATGATTTCTTTTGCTACTGTATCTGAAAAATCGACAGCATTGCGTATGATTTCAGTTTCAAATTCATCCAAAACTCCACCTTTTTGGCTTTCACTCGCAATAAATTTAATCTCTTCTTCAGAGTGACTTAATTCGTGTTCTTTGGCAGGTTTTATACCTATAATTTTTAAAGAAACTGCAGCTAAAAAGTCAAATGTTTTAATGAAAGGTAAGAAAAGTAACCAAAACAAATGCAATGGTCTTGCAACCCATAAAACAGCTCTATCTGCAATGGCTATAGCAATGCTTTTTGGAACCAACTCGCCTAGCACAACATGCAATAATGTGATAATAGCAAAAGCAATAATAAATGCTATGGTATGGATTAATGCTGGAGCTAAACCTAAATTTGCTAGAGGAACTTCAAGAATTTTAGCAATAGCAGGTTCGCCTATCCAACCAAGAGCAAGAGAGCTTAGCGTAATACCAAGTTGGCAAGCACTTAAATAAGTATCTAGTTTTGAAGTGACTTCCAAAGCTTTTTTTGCATTGCGTTTTTTCTCTTTTACCATTTCTTCAAGTTTTGATCTACGCACTTTAACAATAGCAAATTCAGATAAAACAAAAAATCCATTTAAAAGCACTAAAGCTAATGCAACAAGAATCATAAAAGTAGAATAGCCTATATCAATAGAGGCAACAGTAGGTAGTGTTTGATTTAAGTCTAAAGATTGACTGGGGTCCAAAAAAAACTCCTTTAATAAAATTTCGCAAAATTATATCAAATCAAAACTATAAAATTAGCTTAAAAATAATGATATATTTTAAATTAATTTAATGTTTTCTATATTCTATATTTTTTTCAAATTCATCTAAACGCTTGTAAATACTACGAAGCTGTGTGATAGTTGTCCAGTTGGTGATAAAAATGCTAAATGAAGATCTAACCTGGTCAAAAGCATTACCAACTTGTATGATAATTCCAAGTTGTATAAGTCCTAAAAATAAACTTGGAGCCATGATTAAAAAGGGCACTATAACCATGATTTGCTCAAATAAATAAAGCCATATATTAAAATACCCATAATGTAAAAATAATCTTTTATAATTGATTTTAAGCCCGGTAAATAAACTTAAAATACTTTCATCGCTTGCGTAATTTTTTCTATCATCTTCAGCAAAAACAAGTTCTTTTCTAAAAGCAGCTTCGGCTTTTTGATTGTTATATTCTAGTCCAGGTAGTTTTATACCTACAAACCATGATATAACTAAACCTCCTAAAGAAACCAAAAATGCAATCCATACTAAAGAGCCATTAATATCTTTTAAGATAGGTAAATTAACATGTGCGCTTAACATCCATAAAATTGGTACAAAAGCAACTAAAGTCATAATTGCTTTGACAAAAGCTAACCCTAAACTTTCTATGATTTTTGAAAAATTATAGATATCTTCTTGAATTCTTTGCGAACTGCCTTCTATGTTATCATCTTTTTTTTGCCAAAATTTAATATAATCAAAAGTCATAGCCTCGCGCCATTTAAAAGCATATATGCTTCCAAAATATTGCGTGATAGTAGCGATTAATACATAAGGCAGTGCTAAATATAAAAATTGTTTAATAAAATGATAAAAATCATTTATGCTATGATTTTTTGCATCTTGTAAAACATCGTAAAATTCTTTATACCATTCATTTATTGCTACATTAATAGAGGTTTGTGCTAATAAAGAAGACAATAAAAAAAACAAACCCAAATAAGCCCATAAAGCCCATTTTTTAGAATAAAAAAAAGATTTAAACATTTTAAATTTCTTTCAGCATTTTTTCATAATGTTTTATTGTGTGTTTTTTTGCTTTAAATATTATACTAAAAATCATAATAAAACAACTTGCGACTAAAAATCCAGGAATGATTTCATAAATTTCTATAAAATTTGAACCAAAATGCTTATAAAATACAACAGTTAAAGCCCCACTAACCATTCCAGCTATTGCACCTTCTTTGCTCATATTTTTATAAAATAAAGAAAATAAAATAACGCTTCCAAAACTAGCTCCAAAACCTGCCCAAGCATAAGAGACTATGTTTAAAATTTGACTTTGAGTATCAAGTGAAAGTGTAAAAGCTACACACGCTACAATCAAAACACCTAAGCGTGACAACAAAGTAATATTTTTATCATTTGTTTTTCTTTTTAAGATTTGTGTATAAAAATCTTGCACCAAGCTAGAAGCGCATACTAGCAATTGAGAACTTGCAGTACTCATAATGGCTGCTAAAATTGCACTGAGTAAAATTCCCGCCACCCAAGGGTTAAAAAGCACTTGAGACATTACAATAAATATTCTTTCAGGATCATTTAAAGTAAGATCAAATTTAGCTATATAAGCAATACCTAAAAATCCTATCATAGCAGCACCAAATAAAGAAATTACCATCCAAGTTATGCCTATAAAAGTCGCAGTAGGAATTTCTTTTACATTTTTTATAGAAATAAAGCGAATTAAAATATGAGGTTGGCCAAAATATCCAAGCCCCCAGGCTAAGGTTGATGCTACCACTAGCCAACCACCACCATCTAAACCAAAAGCTTGAGGTTTTACATCATTTATAGTAGAAAAAGCTTCGCCAAAGCCACCAAGTTCAAAAATCATCACAAAAGGAATGATAATTAATGAACTCATCATTAAAAGTCCTTGTATCATATCAGTCCAGCATACGGCTTTATAGCCACCTAAAAAAGTATATAAAACAATAACTAAAAATCCAATACTTAAGGCAAAAATATAAGGTAAATTAAATACACTTTCAAAAAGTTTAGCACCACTTACTAATCCAGCACTAATGTAAATAGTAAAAAATACTAAAATAACTACCGCGCAAATACTTCTTAAAATATGTCTATCATCATGAAAGCGACTTTCAAAAAAATCAGGAATTGTAATACATTCTTTGGCTATTTGAGAAAAAATCTTTAATCTTTTAGCAACAAAGGTCCAGTTTAGAAACATACCAAAACTTAAACCTATGGCTATATAAATTTGTCCCAATCCAGCTGCGTATAAAGCACCGGGAAAAGCCATTAAAAGCCAACTACTCATATCAGAAGCACCTGCACTTAAGGCAGATATTACAGGTCCCATTGATGCATTTCCAACAAAATAATCTTTACTATTTTGATTTTTTTTGTAAAAATAAAAACCTATAAAAAGCATTAAAAATGCATAGGTAATAAAAGTAATAATAATAGGATAAGAAAATTCCACACTTTGTAAATTCATAAGTGTCCTTAAAAAATTTAAAAAACCATCATTTTACTTGTTTTATTTTAAAAAAACATTATAAAAATTATTTTTTATTTCAATGCTTTATAAAGTTTTTTTGTTACAATTTTCAAAAAAATTAAGGATAGTTAATGAAAAATCTTTTAATTATAGGTGCAGGTGGTGTAAGTCGCGTTGCAACTGTAAAATGTGCAATGAATAGTGATGTCTTTAGTAAAATAACTCTAGCAAGTAGAACTAAAAGTAAATGTGATGAAATAGCAGCTTTTATAAAAGAGCGTTTAGGTATAGAAATTCAAACTGAGCAAATAGATGCAGATGACACATCTGCTGTTGTAGAGCTTATTAAAAAAATAGGAGCTGAAATTTTATTAAATGTGGCTTTGCCTTATCAAGATCTTGCTTTAATGGATGCGTGCATTCAAACTAATATCCACTATGTAGATACTGCAAATTACGAACATCCTGATTTGGCTAAATTTGAATATAAAGAACAATGGGCAAGAAATGATAAGTTTAAACAAGCAGGAATTTTAGGACTTTTAGGCAGTGGATTTGATCCAGGTGTTACTAATATATTTTGCGCTTATGCACAGCAAAATTTGTTTGATGAAATTCATTATATAGATATATTAGATTGTAATGCAGGTGATCATGGATATGCCTTTGCAACTAATTTTAACCCTGAGATTAACTTAAGAGAGGTTTCTGCTAAAGGTCGTTACTGGGAAAATGGCAAATGGATAGAAACTGATCCTATGGAAATAAAAATGGAGTGGGATTATCCTGAAGTAGGGGTAAAAGATAGTTATTTACTTTATCACGAAGAGCTTGAAAGTTTAGTAAAAAATATCAAAGGTCTAAAAAGAATAAGATTTTTTATGACTTTTGGACAAAGTTATTTAACTCATATGAAATGTCTTGAAAATGTTGGTATGCTAGGTATTAAACCTGTTATGCACCAAGGTAGAGAGATAATACCAATAGAATTTTTAAAAACTTTACTTCCTGATCCTGCTAGTTTGGGTCCTCGTACTAAAGGTTACACTAATATAGGTTGTGTGATTCGTGGTGTAAAAGATGGAAAAGATAGACAAGTTTATATTTACAATGTTTGTAATCACGAAGAATGCTTTAAAGAAACTGGAGCGCAAGCTGTGAGTTATACTACTGGAGTTCCTGCAATGATAGGAACAAAGCTAATCGCTAAAGGAATTTGGCAAGGAAAAGGTGTGTTTAACATGGAAGAATTTGATGCTAAACCTTTTATGGATGAGTTAAATACCCAAGGGCTTCCTTGGAAAATTATAGAAATGGAGCCAAATTTAGGAAAATAATCTCAAGTCTTTTTTGACTTGAGAAAGTTTTATAATGACGCAATTATTATTAAGTATAGATTGGACGCCTTTTTTAGTTTCCATAAAACTTTCTATTATTACTTGTATAATTTTGTTTTGTTTTTGCATACCTCTTGCTTGGCTTTTTACTTTTAAGCAATTTAGAGCAAAAAAAATTCTAGAAACTATAATGACTTTACCTTTAGTTTTACCACCGTCTGTTGTTGGTTTTTACTTGTTGATTTTATTTTCAAAATATTCTTTTTTTGGAGAATTTTTAGAAAAATATTTTAATATCACTTTAGCTTTTACTTTTGAAGGCTTGGTAATAGCAAGTTGCATTTACTCTTTACCTTTTATGTTTAATCCTTTATATAATGCAATGTCTTTAATTTCTAAAAATATTATAGAAGCAAGTTTTTCTTTGGGAAAAAATTCTTTCATCACACTTTTTAAAGTAATCTTACCAAGTATCAAACCAGCTATACTCAGTGCTTTAGTAATAAGTTTTGCACATACTATGGGCGAGTTTGGTATAGTATTAATGATAGGTGGTTCTTTAAGCGGAGAAACAAAAGTAGCTAGTATTGCTATATATGAAAGTATGGAAAATTTAGATTTTGCCACAGCTCATATTTATAGTCTCATACTTTTAATTTTTAGTTTTGTTGTTTTGTTAAGTGTAAATTTGTTAAAAAATAAATAACAAAGACTTATTTTATTGTATAATCAATTTATATCTTAAATTTAAAGGAGAAATGATGGATAATTCATTATCAGGATATACTAAAAAATATGACAATGAAGGGTATGGCTTACAATATCCAGATGGACATGTTATAAGATTTTATGAGAGAATCTTAAAATACAAATTAAATAAAACAAGTGGAAATTTACTTGATTTTGGTTGTGGAAATGGAGTTCATTCTAAGTATTTTCAAGATGTAACAGGGGGGGGGGTATTAATGCCTATGGTATAGATATTGTTCCTAGTTTAAAAAATACTTGGAAAAAAGATCCTAGGATAAATGAAAATAATTTTCATGTTATTACACCAAATTCTAGTTTTAAAAATTTATTTGATGTAAAAATGGATTTTATTTTTGCAAATCAAAGTTTATATTATCTGCCAAACAAAGACTTTCAAAAAACTATTGAAGAATTTTATGATTTATGCAATGATGGAGCAATAATTTTCGCGACAATGATTAGCTCTAAAGCTTATCAAGAATTTGTTGCAGGAGATGTTAAAGATAATGGTTTAGTGGAAGTAAAATCTAGTCCAAGATTAAATGGCGAATCTACTTATATAAATTTTACAAATACGATTGAAGAATTAAAAGAAAAATTTAAACCTTTTAAACCATTATTTTGGGGAGATTATGAATTAATAAATTTATATAATTTTGAAGGAAGTATACAGCATTTTATTTATATAGGGGAAAAATAATTTTATATGATAAAGACTTTATTAAGTCTTTAT